>JBATMT010000401.1:0-1732 GCA_049289975.1 Paracoccaceae bacterium
CGACAGCGGGATGGTGATTAGAGGGATCAACATCATCGGCCCCATCATTCCACCCGACGCCAACATCCGCACGAACATCATCGTCAAGACGATCGACACAAGCGGCATCGCACAGACCCCAAGGATCGCCCCCCGAAATCCGGCCTTCTGGTAAACGATCACATAGAGGATGCTCGCCAGAACCGGCCCTATGAACTGAAGCGCCATCATTCCGCCGCCACCCGTGTACAGGCCCGCTCTTTCCAGAGCCGCGCTTCCTTCAGGTAGCTCCACCCGAAGGCTTGGTCCGTGTCGCCATGCGTGCGCAGATGTTCCAGCCGCTCCAATGCCTCGTCAAGCGTAGGGCGGTGGCCCGCAGGCACCCACCACATCACGAAATGCATCTTGCCCAGAACCTCGAACCACTCGGCCCTGCGTTCATAGAACTGGCGGTGGACGGTGTTCCAGACGAAGTTTTCCATCGTCTCGACCGTCTCCCAGACCGTCAGGTTCGAGACATACTGCGGATCGCCGCCGATCTTGGCATCAGTGTTTCCGGTGCCCGGCTCGCCCGAGCCTTCCATCATCCACACAAACCCCGGCATCCGTTTGCCAAGCCCGTTGACCCGATCCAGCGCAGCCATGAATTCCGCCACGCGCGGATCATCCGTGGGGGCAAGAAGCCGCCCCACGTTCAATTCGGCGAGGTGGTGGGTGGGGGCGGTCATCAAATGCCCCCCAGCCACGAACAAGTACGGTCTGCGCCCGCCCCGTAGGGGCAGTTCGGGTGCCGACCATGCTCGCGCACGGTCAGGAAGAAAGGAAATGCACCCGCCAGCCAACTTCCGGCCAAGGCAGCACTCCGCCCGACAGTCCGTTCCGCGCTATGACGCCCGCTTGGCAGCATGACCGGGGACAAACCTTTCAATCTGGTAAACGTTTTTGACGTTTTCTATTTATTTCAATGCCTTGCGAAATGGTCCAGATCTGGACCACCCCTCACTCCGCCGCCATCGCACCCATACGGCCGGTTTTCTTGGCCTTGATCCGGTCCTCGATCTCGTCGCGGAACTGGCGGATCAGACCCTGAATTGGCCAGGCAGCAGCGTCACCCAGGGCACAGATCGTATGGCCTTCGACCTGCTTGGTGACCGACAGAAGCATGTCGATCTCCTCGATCTCGGCCTCGCCCTTCACCAGCCGGTCCATGACCCGCATCATCCAGCCGGTCCCTTCACGGCACGGCGTACACTGGCCGCAGCTTTCATGTTTGTAGAACTTCGACAGCCGCCAGATCGCCTTGATCACGTCGGTCGACTGATCCATCACGATCACCGCCGCCGTGCCCAGACCCGACCGCTGCTCGCGCAGCCAGTCGAAGTCCATGATCGCATCCTCGCACTGCGCCGCGTTCAGCATCGGCACCGACGAGCCGCCGGGAATGACCGCCTTGAGGTTCTTCCATCCGCCGCGAACGCCGCCGCAATGCGTCTCCAGCAGTTCCTTCAGCGAAATCGACATCGCCTCTTCGACCACGCACGGGTTGTTCACATGCCCCGAGATCCCGAAGATCTTGGTGCCCACGTTGTTCGGCCGCCCGAAGGACGAGAACCACGAAGCCCCGCGCCGCAGGATCGTCGGTACGACCGCGATTGATTCCACGTTGTTCACTGTGGTCGGGCAACCGTACAGGCCCGAACCCGCCGGGAACGGCGGCTTCATGCGCGGCATCCCCTTCTTGCCTTCAAGGCTT
>JBATMT010000402.1:0-5739 GCA_049289975.1 Paracoccaceae bacterium
TTCCAACCCGGCACCGCAACCCTCGACGCCCTCGCCGAACCCACCCGCGCCGAGATCCTTACCCTCTTCCCAAACCTCGCTACACGCGAAGGACAGCAAACCTATCAGGCCGCAAGGATCTCCCTCAGAAAACATGAGGTAAGGGCCATGGTCGGGCGATAGAGACATCGCCTGTTGCTCTGACCGGATCGTGACGGCTAGAGTTCGCACAACTTAATGGGGTACGGGCCATGCTGAGATGGATAGTGCGACTGCTGGCGCTGGCGGCGGTGCTTGGAATTGCCGGAGTTTTGCTGCTTGGGCCAGGAATGGTCGAGAAGGGGCAGAATCACGTGACCCCTCATGAGCCGTGGCCAGTGTCGGAAGGCGCGCGCGCCATGCATGAGCGGCTGATCATCGGCGACTGGCATGCCGATTCCCTGCTGTGGGGGCGCGACCTGACCAAACGCTCGACGCGCGGACAAATGGATTTGCCACGACTGATCGACGGCAATGTAGCGGTGCAGGTTTTTACCACCGTCACGAAAAGCCCGTCCGGTCTGAACTATGACAAGAACTCGGCCACAAGCCGGGACGACATCACGCTTCTGTCCATCGTGCAGATGCGACCCTATCGGAGTTGGTTCAACCTGACCGAACGGGCGCTGGTACAGGCGGCGGCATTGCAGAAAGCCGCCGACAGAGCACCTGATATGCTGCGCATCATCCGCAATCGTTCCGATCTTGCCGCCCTTCTTGCGGCACGCGAGGGCGGCGCGAAGACGATTGGCGGCATCCTTGGTGCCGAGGGTGGCCATGCGCTGTCGGGCGATCTTGCCAATCTTGATCGGCTCTATGACGCCGGGTTCCGGCTGATGGGGTTGACACATTTCTTCGACAACGAGCTTGGCGCGTCTTTGCATGGCGAGGCCGGATCAGACAGCGGGCTGACGGACTTCGGGCAGGCAGTTGTGCAGAGAATGGTCGAAAAACATATGATCATTGATCTGGCGCATGCCTCGCCGCAGGTGGTGCGCGATACGCTGGCAATGGTGGATGTGCCCGTAGTGGTCAGCCACACCGGCATTTACAGCCAGTGTCAGCACCATCGGAACATCCCCGACGACCTGATCAAGACGATTGCCGACCGTGGCGGCATGATCGGTATTGGGTTCTGGGACGAGGTCACCTGCGATGCAACACCGAAAGGCATTGCAGCCTCAATCGTTGCCGCCATCCGGCTGGCGGGCGAGGACCATGTTGCGTTGGGCTCGGATTTCGACGGGGCGGTCGAGACGACCTTCGACGTCTCGGAGTTGCCCGCCCTGACGCAGGCGCTGATCGACGCGGGACTTGACGAGCCGGTGATCGCCAAGGTTATGGGCAGCAACATGGTGCGCTTTCTCGGGCAGGCATTGCCCGAAAACTAACGATCAGAACGGAGTTTCGCCCGCGAGAACCATGTCGATCATCGTCTGAGTTCCCTTGGCATCCTCAAGGGTCCACGCGAAAGGTACTCCCTCACGGATTGAACGGCCAAACGCTTCGACTTGCGAACGGTATTGGCGCGCGCCGGGGAAGCGCTCGATATGGTCGGCCTTTCCGGGGCGAAGCATGTGCAACTGCGCCTCGGCGAAAAGCCCGGCGTTGAAGGGGCCGGTCATCTTGATCAGGCCGTTTTCCCCTTGGAATACAACCTCTTGCCGGGGTGGCAGCCGCATCGAGGTCATGGCGCCATAGGTGAAGCGGCCCCCTGCCCCTTCCATGTCGCCCGAGACCTGTGCGAACACGTCCACACCGTTTTCGCGGTGGATGCGCGAGCGCAGGGCGACCGGCTCGGCGCCCGTCACCCAGCGGACCGAACCATAGGCATAGACACCGATGTCCGGGATCGATCCGCCGCCGGTCTCAGGGCGGTTGCGGATATTTCCGACATCGGCGCGGTTGTCGTAACTGAAGGCGGCGTCGGCATGGAGGATGCGGCCGATCGCGCCCTCCTTCACCAGTTCGCGGGCCCGCTGCCACTGGGGGTGATGCACGATCATGTAGGCTTCGGTCACCAGCTTTCCCGACACGTCGCGCGCCTTGATCAGGCTGTCGATTTCGGCCGCATTCATGGCAATCGGCTTTTCGGTCAGGACATGCTTGCCTGCCTGTGCTGCCTTCAGCGTCCATTCGACGTGAATATGGTTCGGCAGCGGAATGTAGACGGCATCGATTGTCGGATCTGCCAGAAGCGCATCATAGGACGAATGCACACGGAGATCGGGACAGAAAGTCTTGAAGGGCTCGGCCTTGGCAGGGTCGGACGTGGCAAGCGCGGCGAAGCGCGCGCCGTCAGCTTCGTGGATCGCCCGTGCCATGTGGTTAAGCGCGAAGTTCGCCGCCCCAAGAACACCCCAATTCACGACTGTCATGACTGCACCCTCCAGCTAAATCGCCGTTAACGCTATCGGAAGTCACCGAGGGGTGCAACGCAGGTCAGGCGACGCTGACTTTCTTGAATACCATGAAGTTCATCATTCCAACGGGCGGGAAGGCCTTATCCACGACGAGGCGCAGGCTTGGCGCGCCGAGGACACGGTCTTTTTCGAAGTCAGAGTGCCAGCCAAGAATATTCGGGAATTTCGCACTGAACTTCTCGAGTCTGGCCAACAGACCCTTTTCGCGGGCGAAGTGGTTCACGATCACCACTTCGCCGCCGGGCTTGGTGACGCGGGCCATCTCGGCGACCACACGTTCAGGCTCCGGCACCACCGAGACGATATGCATGGCCACGACAGTGTCGAACGCGTTGTCGGGAAAATCGAGCGTGCGCGCGTCCATCTGCTGCAGGGACTTCACATGGCTGAGCGTCAGATCACGTACCCGTGCACGTGCTTTGGCAAGCATTTGATTGCTGAAATCGATACCTGTCACCGCGACATCGCCGGAATAGTGGCCGAGCGCGAGCCCGGTGCCAACGCCGACCTCCAGCACCTTGCCGCCGCGGCGGCTGACATATTGGGCCGCGCGACGGCGGCCCACGTTGGTGACCGCCCCAAAGGTATGATCGTAGATCGGCGCCCAGCGTGCATAGGAGACGCGTACCGTGTCGATATCCATTCAGTCCTCCACTTCAATCCGAGGGTGGCGGCTTGCCCGCCAGGCGATAAGAATTGCGAACAGATAGCCGATGTCAAAAAACAGCAGCGTCATCCATGGATAGATTGCAAGTGCAGCGACGGCTGCCGTGATCCCCACCAGTACAAGCCGGGTGTATTCGGCATAAATCGTTGTTTTCAAGGAGAACGTCGGGATACGGCTGATCATCAACCCGCCGACGAGCACCAGCCAGATGGCCACGGCAAGCGGCTGCAAGGGAGCAACTGAGGGGAAGGCGCGCAGCAGGAAGATCGGCGCCAGGGCCAAAAGCGCGCCGGCGGGCGATGGCACCCCGGTGAAAAAGCGCTTGTCGCCGCCAGTGTCGGACTTCACACCGACGTTGAAACGCGCAAGACGCAGCACACAGCACATCGCATAGGCGAGCGCCGCCAGCCAGCCTATCTGCGGTGCGGTTTCCAGAGCGCGAAAATACAGCACCATCGCAGGGGCGATGCCGAAGTTCACGAAGTCGGCAAGCGAATCCAGTTCTGCACCAAGCGGGCTTTCACTGCCTAGCGCCCTTGCCAGGCGGCCATCAACGCCATCTAGAACGCAAGCGAGAATGATCAGTGCCACAGCCGTATCAAAACTGCCAAAGGCAGCCATGCGGATCGCCGTCACCCCGGCGCAAATAGCGCCAAGCGTAAGGGCGTTCGGTAGCAACTGGATCAGCGCAACCTCGCCACGCCGGTTTTTTGTCTGGCGTTCCGGCATGCTCAATCCCGACGCATGGTGCGGGCAGGTTCCTGCCCCGCGAAATCGGCAATGATGCTTTCACCGGCGACCATCGTCTGCCCCAATGTCACCAAAGGTTCGACGCCGTTCGGCAGATAGACGTCGAGGCGTGAGCCGAAACGGATCAGGCCAAAGCGTTCACCTGTTCGCAAGAGCTTGCCCGGTTGCACGAAGCAGACGATGCGGCGGGCGACCAATCCAGCGATCTGGACAACGGCAATGGAATGGCCGTCGCTCATGTCGATTCTGAGTGCGTTGCGTTCGTTCTCTTCGCTGGCCTTGTCGAGCGAGGCGTTGAAGAACTTGCCGGGGCGGTAAACCACCGCGCCGACGGTCCCTTCAACCGGCGCGCGGTTCACGTGGCAGTTGAAGACGCTCATGAATACACTGACGCGGGTCAGGGGTTCTGGTCCGAAGCCAAGCCCCTCTGGCGGCACCGCAGGCTCTATAAGAGAGATAACACCGTCAGCTGGGCTGACGATCAGACCGTCGCGAAGCGGAACGCTGCGGGCGGGATCGCGGAAGAAGTAATAGCACCAGACGGTCAATCCCACGCCGATCCAGCCGAGCGGCTTGCAGATCAGAAACAAGATCACTGTTATAGCGGCAAAGACCGCGACGAACTTCCGGCCCTCGGGGTGCATCGGCGGCAAGAAGGTTTCCAGCATCGTCATTCAGGCACCCCTTCACGTCGGTTGCGCGTGTCCTAGCGTCACAAGCCGCCGGACACAACCTCTGCCAGAAACGAATGCGACAATTTGAATTTCAAATACGACAAAACCGGCGGGCGACCGCCGGTTCTGATTTATCAGTGCCCAAAGATCATGCGGGGATCAGCAATCCCTTTTCGCGGCCAAGTTCGCGCATCCGTGCTTGCAGCTTTTCAAAGGCGCGCACTTCAATCTGGCGAATCCGCTCGCGGCTGACCGAATATTGCTCGGACAATTGCTCCAGAGTGACAGGTTCATCTTGCAGGCGGCGCTGCATCAAGATGTCCTTTTCACGGTCATTCAACGCATCCATTGCCTTCATCAGCAACGCACGGCGCGCAGCCAGTTCCTCACTTTCGGCATAGTCGTTGGCCTGATCGGCGTCCTCGTCCTCCAGCCAGTCCTGCCACTGCGAGGTCGAATCGCCATCTGACCCGACCATCGCATTAAGCGAAGCATCGCCGCCCGACAGCCGGCGGTTCATGTCGATGACTTCCGTCTCGGTCACGTTGAGATCGCGCGCGATTTGCGCCACGTTTTCGGGCCGCAGATCACCTTCTTCAAGGGCGCCGATCTTGGACTTGGCTTTGCGCAGGTTGAAGAAAAGTTTCTTCTGCGCCGACGTGGTGCCAAGCTTCACCAACGACCATGACCTCAGGATGTATTCCTGAATCGATGCGCGGATCCACCACATCGCATAGGTCGCCAGCCGGAAACCCCGTTCCGGGTCAAAGCGCTTGACCGCCTGCATCAGACCGACATTGGCCTCTGAAATGACCTCGGCCTGTGGCAAGCCATAGCCGCGATAGCCCATGGCGATCTTCGCGGCCAGACGCAGGTGCGACGTTACCATCTTGTGCGCTGCACTGGAATCTTCGTGGTCTACCCAGCGCTTGGCGAGCATGTATTCCTCTTCAGGCTCCAGAAGTGGAAACTTGCGGATTTCCTGCAGATAGCGGTTCATGCCCTGTTCGGGGCTGGGTGCCGGTAGGTTGGTATAACTTGCCATCTGCTCACGTTCTCCATTCTAGTGCCGCGACCCTGTGACTTGACGACATCTTTGGTCCGGCAGAGGATTAACGTAAATCGCCTGCCCAAAGTTTCAAGCACGATGACGCAATTGCGAAAACTTGAAAGATTTCGTTCGTGAAACCCGGGTTCAGAGAACGGG
>JBATMT010000403.1:0-15011 GCA_049289975.1 Paracoccaceae bacterium
GAACCCGTCAGGATTAGTGCCTTGACCCGAGCGACTGATGCGCTTTCGGCAATCTCGGCCAGTTGCGTCAGCATCGCTTCTGTCAGGGAGTTGGCCTTGTCCGGGCGGTTGATGCGAACCATCCAGAGTTCGCCGTCCTTGTGCAGTTCGATCATCATATGCCTTAAAATTGCCCGGTTGGGCCATTTAAACACCTCGCAACGGAGGAATTCCAGCCCAAGGCGGGGCTTGACCGCGCGCCCGTGTGGGTGGATTCTGGCCGCTTGAACAAGAGATGATTGCGAAAGGTCCGCCCTATGACATTCTTGAAACCTATTAGTGCCAGCGCAATTCTGGCAGCTATCCTGTGCGCGACGACGGCTCAGGCCGATGTGACGGCCGAACAGGTCTGGAAGGACTGGGTCGACTACGCCACACAAATGGGACAGACCATAAGTGCGGAATCGTCCGACAAGCAGGGCGACACGCTGGTGGTGACGAACGTGAAGATGGCTTCGGAAATGCCGGAAGTCTCGTCAGAAGGCACCATCGCCGAAGTTCGGCTGAAGGAAATGGGTGACGGCACTGTTGAGATCACCATGTCGAACGAAATTCCGTTCCATGTGAAAGCCACGCCCGCCGAGGGCAAGCCGTCCGACATGACCATGAAATTTACCCAGACCGACATGACTGTGCTGGCCAGCGGCACGCCCGAGGCAATGGACTACACGTTCAACTCCCCGGAAATGGCGCTGTCGATGGACGAAATGAAGGCCGAGGGCGATACGGCACCAGTAAAGATGCAGCTGACCTTCAAGGGCAACAGCGGCACCTATCACACCGAAAAGGCAGCGGGCCGCACGATGGCCTATGACATGAAGTCCGATACGCTGGATGTCGCGCTTGCCGGTGCTGACCCTGAAGGCAAGGGTACTTTCAACCTGACCGGCACTATGGCCGGTCTGACCGGCAACGGCACAATGGCGATGCCGGAAGGCGCGGACTTCAAGGACATGAATGCCGCGCTGGGCAAGGGTGCGGCTATGAAGGGCGATTTCGCCTACACCAGCGGAACCTACAAGATCGAGTCGACCGGCACAGATGGCGCCTTCACCGCCGACACTACGGGCGCCGAGGGCAAGCTGCATTTCGCCATGTCGAAAGATGGCATTGAATATGGTGGCGAGGCTGGACAGGGCACGATTGCTGTATCGGGCGCCTCGTTGCCGTTCCCGGTCGAAATGTCGGTTGCACAGACGGCGTTCAACATGGCTATGCCGGTCACGAAGTCTGACGCCCCCGCTCCAGGCGCATTGATGGTCAAGCTGGTCGATCTGAAGGTTTCGGATGCATTGTGGAACATGGTGGACCCGCAGACCAAGCTGCCGCGCGATCCGGCAACGCTGATCATCGACCTGTCCGGAGCGATCCGGCCGTTGATTGACCTGTTCGATCCCAAGCAGGCGGAGGCGTTGGCGGCTGGTGGCCCCTCGACTTCACCGTTTGAAATCAGTGAGGCCAAGATCAACCAGCTTCAGATCAAGGCGGTCGGCGCCGAGTTGAACGGCACAGGTGCCGTGACGTTCGACAACACAGCCACCCCACCAAAACCGGTTGGCGCCATCGACCTGACGCTGACGGGTGCCAACAAGCTGATGGACAATCTCGTTGCAGCGGGTCTGGTGCCGGAAGATCAGATCATGGGCGCGCGGATGATGTTGGGCCTGTTCGCTGTCCCAACGGGCGATGATGCGATGGCATCGAAGATTGAGTTCAAGGACGATGGCGGCATTTACGCCAACGGTCAGCGCATCCAGTAAGTAACTTAGTAAGTGAAATGAAGGGCCGCCGGGAATTCTCGGTGGCCCTTTGGCTTGTTCTGGCGGGTCTTTATGACTAGGTCGGCAAGTGAATGATCAAAGAACAAGGAACTGGCAGGAATGGCTGACAGGCTTGAAGATTTGGCCAAGGCATTGCTCCACGCGGCACGCAATGCAGGGGCGACGGCGGCCGACGCCATGGCGATTGATGGCGCGGCTATCTCGGTTGACGTGAGGCAGGGCCGGCTGGAGCAAGCGGAACGGTCAGAAGGCATCGAGATCGGATTGCGCGTGCTTGTCGGACAGCGTCAGGCCTGCGTTTCTGCTTCGGACGTTTCCGCGCGGACAATTGCTGACATGGCAGAACGCGCGGTGGCGATGGCGCGCGAAGCGCCTGCGGATGACAGCGCGGGGCTTGCCGACGCTGATCAGTTGGCGAAATCGTGGGACGTTGCGGCGCTTGAACTGGCCGATCCTGCGGCTGATCCCGCCGCCTCGGATCTGGAAGCCGACGCGCGCCGGGCTGAAGCTGCTGCGATGGGCATCAAGGGCATTTCCCAGATCGACAGCGCTTCTGCTTCCTATTCGCGCCGCCGCATACATATTGCTCAGTCGAATGGGTTCATCGGCGGCTATGAGCGAACCTCTCGGGCCGTATCGGCTGTAGCGATCACCGGCGAAGGTTTGGGAATGGAACGCGATTGGGCCGCCGAGTCGCGGGTGTTTCAGGCCGATCTGCCATCCCCGGAAGAGATCGGACGCCTTGCCGCCGAGCGTACTCTTGCCCGCTCCGGTGCGCGCAAGCCAAAGACCGGCGCGTTCCCGGTGCTGTTTGACGAACGGGTTGCGTCGACATTGATCGGCCATATCCTGTCGGCTACCAACGGTGCAGCCATCGTGCGCGGCGCGTCTTGGCTGCGTGACGCGATGGGGACACAGATTCTGCCCGCCGGTCTTTCAATCACCGAAAACCCACATCGCCCGCGTCTGTCCGCGTCGCGTCCGTTCGACGCCGAGGGTCTGGCGACAAAGCCGCGTGACATAGTCAGTGACGGGGTGCTTCTGGGTTGGACGCTTGATCTTGCCGCCGCCCGTCGCCTCGGCCTGATGCCGACAGGGTCGGCGGTTCGTGGCACTTCGGCGCCGCCTTCACCCGGTAATAGCAATATTGCGCTGACTCAGGGAAGCCGCACGCGTGATGAGTTGATTGCCGAAATGGGGTCTGGCCTGATCGTGACGGGCTTCCTTGGCGCGTCGATCAACTCGACCACTGGCGACTACTCGCGCGGCGTCTCGGGTCATTGGGTCGAAAACGGCCAGATCGTCCATTCGGTCAACGAATGCACCATCGCCGGAAACCTGCATGAAATGCTCAAGCGGATTACGCCTGCGAACGATGCGCGGACGCATCTGAGCCATGTGGTGCCAAGCCTGCTGGTTGAAGGGTTGACGCTTGCCGGGGAGTGATCTCGACCTTCTGACTGACGCGGCGCAGCAGGCCGGCGAAATCGCTATGCGATACTGGAAACGCTCGCCGGAGTTCTGGGAAAAAGACGGCGGGGCCGGGCCAGTTACCGTCGCCGATCTTGCTGTCAATGACATGCTGGTCAGTGAACTGCGCCGAGCGCGCCCGGACTATGGCTGGTTGTCGGAAGAGACCCCCGACACGACTGATCGTCTGGAGGCGCAAAGGTGTTTCATCGTCGATCCGATTGACGGAACCCGCGCTTTCATGGACGGCACGCCTGACTTTGCACATTCGCTGGCTATTGCCGAGCATGGCGAGGTCATTGCCGCAGTGGTCTTTCTGCCAGCGCAAAACAGGCTCTATTCTGCCTCGATCAGCGAACCGGCGATGCAAAACAACGAGCCGCTGCGTGTAACCACGACCGGGTCGGCGGATGGCGCAACGGTGTTGACCGCGCGCCCGAACCTTGCGCCCGAGCATTGGCGAAATGGCGCGCCTCCTCCCGTGCGCCGGATGTTCCGGTCATCCCTTGCCTGGCGACTGGCTTTGGTTGCTGAAGGGGCTTTCGACGCGATGCTGACTCTGCGCCCGACGTGGGAATGGGATGTGGCGGCCGGAGCGCTTATCGCCGAACGCGCCGGTGCTTTGGTCACTGACCGGGCTGGAACAAGATTGCGCTTCAATAACCCTGACCCGCGCGTGGGCGGCTGTGTTGCGGCGACACCCGCCGTTCATGCGGGTCTGTTGGGGGCATTGAAGTAGGCCGCCGTCCTTGAGGGGCGCACTTCCCTGCAATAGACTGAGCATCAACCAGCCCATGCCAATATCCGGAGCCAACATGACCCAGCGCCTGCACCTCGTTTTTGGCGGCGAACTTGTCACCCCGACGAAGAATGTCTTCAAGGATGTGTCGAAACTGCACATCGTCGGAATCTTCCCGGACTACGCGAGCGCCCATTCCGCATGGAAGGCAGAGGCGCAGCGCACGGTTGATGATGCGCATATGCGTTATTTCATTGCCCACATTCACCGTCTCCGCGACGAGAGCGTGGCTTCGGGACCGACAGAAGAGCTTGGAAGCTAGGAGCAGCATTGATTGGGTCGATCCCTCGCCCTGAGCTTGTATCTGTTTTTGGCAGAGCGCGGCCCGACGACGTCGGTGCCTGAACGTGCGCCGAGACCGGCTGGCCAGCTTGTGTGGATACACGCCGGCGAGGGCAGCCGGACCGAAAGCCTTCAACAACTGATCCGCCGCACCTTTCGCGACCGTCCCGACGTGGCAATTGTGCTGACTGAAACGCCGGTACTGGAGTGTGGGTCATTTGACGATGAAGGAACCCTGCTGCAAGACAAGCTTCCTGCCGAGAACCTTGCCGATATCAGGGCATTTCTTGATCACTGGCGACCCGATACTGCGTTGTTCGTGGGCTCGACGCTTCCTCCGGCTTTGATTGCCGAAACGGCGACGACCGGATTGCAGCTCGTGCTTGCGGATGTGCATATGAGCCGCGACCAGATTTCGTTCTGGCGCCGCGGACTGGTCGGAGCGGTGGTTGCACGTTTCAGCCGGATTCTGGCGCAGGACCCCGAAACTGTCGACATGCTGTCAAAGCTGGGTGGTCGGGCCTTGCCTGTCGAGCTTGGTGGCCGGATCGAAGAGACTACCGAGCCGTTGCCCTATCTCGAACCCGAGCGTGAGGCTTTGGCAGAGATGCTGCGCGCCCGCCCGGTCTGGATGGCAGTTGCCTGTCCCGAGGCCGAAGAGGAAGCCGTGATAGCGGCACATATACACGCCATGCAGCATGCGCACCGGCTGTTGTTGATCCTGTCGCCCGCCAATCCCGATCGCGGTCCGGACCTTGCGCGCAAGCTTACAAACGCGGGGCTGGTTGTGGCCGAGCGCGTCGAGGATCAGGATCCAACGCCCGATGTACAGGTGCTTGTTACCGACGGTGCCACAGAACTGGGGCTGTGGTATCGGTTGGCGCCGGTCACATTCATGGGCAGTACGCTTTTGCCCGGTGGCGCCGGTCGCAACCCGGCAGAGGCTGCCGCGCTTGGTTCGGCGATTCTTCATGGTCCGAATGCGGGCGCCTACCCAGACGCTTATGCCCAACTGATCGCGGCAAGGGCTACGCGTCCGGTGGCGTCGCCCGAGGGTCTTGCCGGTGCGGTCGAGGATCTGATCGCGCCCGACAAGGCCGCCGTTTTGGCGCACAATGCCTGGGCGGCGACATCAGGCGGCGCGGAAGTGGCAGAGAGGGTGGTCCAGATCATGCTGTCAGCGCTGGAAGACCCCAAGAGCAGGAAGGCGGTCGCCTGATGGCGGGTGCTCCCAGATTCTGGTTCACGTCACCCACAAGCCCGGCGTGGCAGGCTTCGGTTCTGGCGCCGTTGGGGTGGCTCTATGCGGCGGGGACCGCCAGACGGTTAGCCAACGGGGTGGCCTATGAGGCGGGCGTGCCAGTCATCTGCGTGGGCAATCTCAACGCGGGTGGCACCGGCAAGACTCCGACGGTGATCGCACTGGCAGAGCATCTTTCACGCCGGAGCATCGCTGCGCATGTGGTTACGCGTGGTCACGGAGGCAGCCTTGAAGGGCCGGTGCTGGTCGATCTGCGCGCGCACTCCGCGGCGCTTGTCGGGGATGAACCCTTGCTGCTGGCTGCTTTCACCCCGGTCTGGGTCGCCAAGGATCGCGCTGAAGGGTGCCGCGCGGCAGTTGCTGCAGGGGCGAAAGCAATCCTGCTGGACGATGGCCACCAGAACCCCGGTGTGCGAAAGGACATCTCGATCGTTGTCGTTGATGCTGCGAAAGGCTTCGGCAATGGTCGCTGCCTTCCCGCCGGACCGCTGAGAGAGCCAGTCGCGGTGGGCTTGGCTCGTGCCGATCTGGTCCTGTCCATCGGCGATGCTGATGATCAGCAGGACTTTCAGGCACAATGGGGCTCGCACCTGCCCTGTTCCCACATTTCGGGCCGATTAGAGCCTTTGCAGACCGGAATGGACTGGCAAGGTCAACGCGTTCTGGCCTTTGCAGGCATCGGCCATCCCGAGAAATTCTTCGCCACGCTTCGTGCGCTGGGAGCAGTTTTGGTGAGGGCCGAAGCGCTTGACGATCATCAGCCTTTTACCTCGGCCATTCTGCATCGGCTGGAGGCAGAAGCACATCTGACTGGCGCGCAGTTGGTTACCACCGAAAAGGATGCGGTGCGCTTGCCTGAGTCGTTCCGACCCAAGGTGCTGTCCTTGCCGGTTCGGCTTCGCCTTGACGATTGGCGGCCGGTTGACGCGGCGCTGGCAAAGATCGTGCTTTAGTCGATAGCCAAGGTCTTGCGGACGGCTGCATCGTGTTCGCCAAGCTTCGGCGAGGCATGATTCAGCGCCAGTTCCGCCGCCGAGAACGTCATGGGCGAGCGAACCGAAGCAATCCCGTCAAGCTCGACCTTCATCTCGCGCGCCAGGATCTGCGGATCGTCGAAGACTTCTGACAGGTCATTGATCGGCCCTGCGGGAACACCATCCGCCTCGCAGGCAGCCAGCAATGCTTCCTTGGTGAAGGTCCGGGTTCGTTCGCTGAGCTTTTCCGTCAGTGTCGCGCGGTTGGCGATGCGGTTGGCGTTGGTCAGATACTCGGGCGCCTCGGCAAGTTCGGCGAGCCCAAGGATCCCGCAAAGTCGCCGGTACTGACCATCGTTGCCAGTCGCAAGGATGATCCAACCGTCCGAACAGTCAAACACAGCATAGGGCACGAGATTTGGGTGCGCGTTGCCAAGCCGCGTCGGCGCTTTGCCAGACACGAAGTAGTTCATCGACTGGTTCGCCATGATGGCGGTAGCGACATCGAAAAGCGCCATGTCGACTTGTTGGCCTTCGCCGGTCCGCTCGCGCTGGTGTACTGCGGCAAGAATCGCCGTCGCGGAATAGATGCCGGTAAAAATGTCGGCAACGGCTACCCCGACCTTTTGCGGCTGACCGTCAGGCTCGCCTGTGACCGACATCAATCCGGACATGCCCTGAATGATATAGTCGTAACCCGCGCGGTGGGCATAGGGGCCAGTCTGCCCGAAGCCGGTGATCGAACAGTAGATCAGGCGTGGATTGACCTGTTTCAGGCTTTGATAGTCCAGCCCGTACTTCTTCAGCCCGCCGACCTTGAAATTCTCGATCAAAATGTCGGCATCAGCCACGAGCCTGCGGACGAAGACCTGATCTTCGGGCTTGCGGAAATCGGCAATTACAGACCGCTTGCCGCGATTGCAGGAATGGAAATAAGCGGCCGATCTGTCGCCGTTCCGCTCGATGAAGGGCGGTCCCCATTGCCGGGTGTCATCGCCTTCGGGCGCTTCCACCTTGATCACGTCGGCACCAAGATCAGCCAATATCTGGCCAGCCCAAGGGCCAGCCAGAATACGCGCCAGTTCAACGACCTTCAGACCGGCAAGCGGAGTCGTCATCCGTCGGCGAGCTTCTTGTCGAGGATCTTGGAGAATTCGTCGTACGTCATCTCGCCCGAGAAGCTTTCGCCGTTGACGATGAACGTCGGCGTGCCCTGAACCTTGTCGTTCGTTGCGTTGGTCTGGTAGGCGGTCACCATTGCTTGCGCCATGTCCTTGTCATTCAGACAGGCATCAAGTGCCTCGGACGTCATGCCTGCCTTCAAGCCTACTTTCCGCAGCGCATCAGCAATGTCTTGCTCTTTGGTCGATGCGAGCCAGTCGCGCTGACCATCGTAGAGCATGTCGTTGATGCCGAAATACTTCTCTGGCCCGCCACAGCGGGCGATCATCGCGGCCCAAAGCCCGAATTTGTCGAAATAGACCTCGCGGTAGACGAACTTCACCTTGCCGCTGTCGATGTAGTTCTTCTTGAACTCGTCCCAGACGGTATCGTGGAAATTCGCACAGTGCGGGCAGGTGTAGGAGGCATACTCGACGACAGTGACCTTTGCGTCAACGTTGCCAAGGATCATGTCGGGCACCTTCGACACGGCTGAACTTGTGGTGGTTTCCTGTGCGTCGGCGGCAATCGAGATTGGCGTCATGCTGCCTGACGAGCCTGACGTGTACCAGAATGCGCCAGCAGCACCGACGACGGCCACCGCTGCGGCAGCAAGAATTACGGATTTCGACATGTGGTTGGCCCTTTCGTGGTCAGCCGCTGACTATCGGGTCCGAGATAAGACTTTTTCACCCAAGGCTTCAAGCGCAGCCCTGAGAGTTTCATCGTGAACATCACGCGAAAGTGCTTCTGCGGCGGCGCGCTTCACCGGATCAGGCGTATGATCTGCTGCGGCTGGCTGGTGACCGAACGGCTTTTGAGCCTCGGCAAAGCCGCTGGCGTCGGTCTGTGCGAGCGAAATCCGCGAAATTGCGTTGTAGCCATAGCAGGCGTTTACCCTGTCGCGGATCTTTGGCAGTTGCATCTGCACCAAAGGGGCGTTTGCGCCCGCCACCAGAAGGGTCAGCGTCGCGCCCAAACCGCCCTTGCCGTAGCCGATCTTGACCGGATGCGCCGCTGCCGCAAGATCCGTGCCCACCACCTCGGTCCAATGGGTCAGCAGACGCGACAAGGCAAAGCCGCGCGACTCGCCGGCTGTGCGAATCTGGTCGCGCAGGAGGCTGGAGGCAGCTTCAAAGCCACGCTTGCGGCGCTCCGGGGCTTGCGAAGCGCGTGCTGTTCGGGTTGGGTCCGCTGATGAATCCGTCATGACAAAAGTCTAGTCGCTTCATCAGGCGAAAGACACTGCAAACCGGAGCGAGAGTGTGGGCCAGACGATAAGTTCCCGTTTGCTGCAGTGGTATGATCGCAATGCCCGCATCATGCCGTGGCGCACCGGGCCGGATGACCGAAAGGCCGGGGTGATGCCCGATCCCTACCGGGTCTGGCTTTCTGAAGTGATGCTGCAACAAACCACGGTGGCCGCCGTGACGGCTTACTTTCGCCGCTTCACCGAGCGCTGGCCGACCGTAGCCGATCTGGCAGCGGCACCGGATGCTGATGTCATGTCGGAATGGGCGGGACTTGGATACTATGCGCGAGCGCGCAACCTGCTGAAATGTGCGCGGGCGGTAGTTCAGGATCATGGAGGGCGCTTTCCGGACAATGTTGAAGGTTTGCGTACCTTGCCCGGTATTGGCCCATACACCGCGGCGGCCATCGCCTCGATAGCTTTTGACCGGCGTGCGACTGTGGTGGATGGGAATGTCGAGCGTGTGGTGGCCCGGCTCTTTGCCATCGAAACACCGCTTCCCAGCGCAAAGCCGGAGTTTACGGCTTTGGCAGACACCGTGACGCCAGACCTGCGCCCCGGCGACCATGCGCAAGCCATGATGGATCTGGGTGCGACGATTTGCACTCCAAGAAATCCGGCCTGCATTCTTTGCCCATTGAGCGAGGATTGTCTGGCGCGGGTCTCCGGAATCGCTGCCGATCTGCCGCGCCGGCTGGCAAAACAGCAAAAGCCCACGCGGTTTGGTATCGCCTATGTCGCGAGACGCGTCGATGGGGCCGTCCTGCTTGAAAGACGTCCAGACCGTGGACTGTTGGGTGGAATGTTGGGGTGGCCGGGCACGGTTTGGGCAGAAACAGAGCCTGTTTCTGCCGAGCCCATTGAGGCCGAATGGAACGCGGCACTCTCAGACGTGCGCCACACGTTCACGCATTTTCATCTGGTGTTGCGTGTGATGGTGGCCGAAGTTGGCGACAATGTTCCTCCCAGCGCAGGAAGCTTCGTCGCCCGCGCTGAATATCGGCCTCGTGACTTGCCAACAGTGATGCGCAAGGTTCATGACGCGGCGTTTCGCGCACTTGATGAGAATTGACGGGTGCAGCCGCATCTTTATCATCCCTTCAGGCTGTGTGAGGGGTGCATGATGTCGACCACATCTGATTTTTCCAAACCGTCTTCCGCGTTGCCGTTCTGGCTTTCGCTTGGAACCCTGCCTCTGCTTGCTCTGGGTGCGGTCAAAGGGGGATGGTTCCTGCTGCTGGCGCCCGGCTACACCAGCCTTATTCTGCCGCTGATGGATGCAGCCCTTGGGGAGAACACCAATAACCCTGATCCGGCCGCCCCTGACGGCGACTTGTTCTGGTATCGAATGGTGACGTTGATCTGGTTCCCGCTACAGGCAATCGCATTGTACGGCTCGATCTGGTGGCTGACACATGGCTCCACGATGAGTTTTGGCGAGAAGGTCGGCTATGCCTACGGCGTTGCCATCGTCACCGGGTCGGTTGGGATCGTCTACGCTCACGAGCTGATGCATCAGAAGAACCGGTTCGAGCGGCTGCTGGGCGATCTTCTGCTGGCGACCGTTCTTTACAGCCATTATCGGACCGAGCATCTGCTGGTCCACCATCGTTATGTCGGTACCCCGCGCGACTCGGTCACTGCGCGGTATAATCAAGGCTTTCACGCCTATTTCCTGCGCATCATCCTGGAAAGCCCTGGCTCGGCGTGGCGGGCCGAAAAACAACTTTTGGCGCGTGCCGGGCGGGGACCATTCCATCGGTCAAATCCGTTCTGGCGTTACATTGCATTTCAGGCGCTTGCCGTCTCGCTGGCATGGCTGATCGGCGGCTGGGCGGGCGTGGGCTTCTTCCTTATGCAGGCTTATTTCGCCGTCCTGCTGCTCGAGCTTGTGGACTATGTCGAGCATTATGGGTTGACCCGGAAGTATCTTGGCGATGGCAAGTACGAACATATCCGCCCGCATCACAGCTGGAATGCCGCGCACACGACGACAAACTGGTATCTGATCAATCTTCAGCGCCACTCGGACCACCACTACAAGCCAGATCGCCGCTTTCCGCTTCTCCAGACCTATCCGGCCAGCGACGCGCCTCAGTTGCCGCTAGGTTACCCCGCCATGGCCGCGCTGGCGCTTGTCCCGTACTTCTGGCGCAAGCGCATGAACCCAAGGGTCGATGTCTGGCGTCAGACGTTCTACCCCGAAATCACCGACTGGTCCGACTATGACAAAGGCACCCTGCCAATGCCGAAGGGTGCCAGCTGAGCCGCAAACCAACAAAAAATCCCCGCCATATTGCTATGGCGGGGAAAGTTATGTGCCGTGGTTCAGGCCACAGGCACCGGCGGTAAACTGTAGATTCAGTGTGTGCGGCCGGATTGGTCGGCCTCCATTTCGGCGCGGATTTGTTGGCGTAGGATGTCGATGGGGACCATCTTCCCGTCGCGCTTGAAGTGCCAGTAGGTCCAGCCGTTGCAGGATGGCGCGCCTTCCAGATGGGCGCCTACCTGATGGATCGACCCTTTCACATCGTTGCCGATCAGCGTGCCATCGGCACGGACCTTGACCTTGAAACGATTGCCGATCGAGAACAGTTCTTCGCCGGGGCGCAACATGCCACGCTCTACGACTTGCCCGAAGGGTACGCGCGGTTCGGAGCGCTTCGATCCGGTAGTCTCAAGCGCTTCCTTGTCGAACTTGCGGATCCGGGCAAGGCGCGCGTCGGCTACTTCGCGATAGGCTGCCTCGCGCTCGATCCCGATAAAATCGCGACCCAGCATCTTGGCGACAGCGCCGGTGGTGCCGGTCCCGAAGAACGGGTCGAGCACAACATCGCCGGGGTTGGTTGTGCCAATCAGTACCCGGTGCAACAATGCTTCCGGCTTTTGTGTCGGATGGGCCTTCTCGCCCGCTCCGTCCTTCAGCCGCTCACCGCCCGTGCAAAGCGGGATCACCCAGTCAGAGCGCATCTGAACGCCATCATTCAGCGCCTTCAGCGCCTCGTAGTTGAAGGTGTACTTGCCTGCTTCGGACTTGGACGCCCAGATGAGCGTCTCATGAGCATTGGTAAAACGCTTGCCGCGGAAGTTCGGCATCGGATTCGACTTTCGCCAAACCACATCGTTCAGGATCCAGAAACCCTGATTCTGAAGTTCGGCGCCCATGCGGAACACGTTGTGGTACGAGCCGATCACCCAGAGGGCGCCGTTAGGCTTCAGCAAACGCCGAGCGGCTGCCAGCCACTCGCGGGTAAACTTGTCGTAGGTCTCAAAGCTGGCAAACTGGTCCCAGGCGTCGTCAACCGCATCGACCTTGGAATTGTCCGGGCGATGCAGATCGCCACGCAATTGCAGGTTATAGGGCGGGTCGGCAAAGATCAGATCAATGCTGGCCTCGGGCAAGGACCGCATCATCTCGATGCAATCTCCGGCAAGAATCTGGTTCAACGGCAGGCTCGCAGCCTGCTTCACGGTGGTGGTCGTCATCGTCTGCCTCGCTCCGGTCTGGTGCCGGTTGTTGATACAGAAGATGAGTCAGGACTGATTCGGCGTCAAATTCTTTTTTGAATCAAGCACTTACGAATTTTTCTTGATACAACATGTTGTGGACGGGTTTGAAGGACCGCCTATGGACGGGGGTGACACCCAATTTTTGAAGCGCGGCCAGATGGTCCTTTGTCGGGTAACCTGCGTTTTTCTCCCAGCCGTAGCCGGGGTGCTGTTGCGCCAAATCCACCATGATGCGGTCACGCGTAACCTTTGCGATGATCGAAGCAGCCGCAATGGACACCGACTTGCCGTCTCCTTTGACAATTGTTTCGCAAGAAAACTGCAGGCCACGAGGTTTTTGATTGCCATCGATAAGAAGATGGTCAGGTACGTGGGCAAGAGCTGCAATGGCGCGCTCCATCGCCAAATGGCTGGCGCGCAGGATGTTGATCTGGTCGATCTCTTCTTCCGTTGCCGCGCCAATTCCAACAGTTGCCACTGCCATCAACTCATCGAAAAGGCGCGCCCTGATCTTCTCGGACAGCTTCTTGGAATCGTTCAGGCCTGATGGGATGCGCATTGGGTCAAGTATCACGGCGGCTGCGACAACCGGCCCGCAAAGTGGCCCGCGACCAACCTCATCCACCCCAGCAATCAGGGTAAGACCACGACTGTGCGCGGCGAGTTCAAAGGAAAAGTCGGGACCAGCAGCCATGTTCTGACTGATTGCGAGAATTTGGCGGCAGTGCAACTGCAAACCCGAAAGAAAGTGGGCGGACACGGGTGGTGTCCGCCCTGATCCGGTGCCGCTTGGGGGATAAGGACACCGGCTGCTCGATATGCAAGCCCCCTTAGTATTGTGCGGTTTCGATCCGGTAACCGTAGTCGCGCAGGCAGCGCTCGCCATAGACTGTGCGCTTGCCCGAATAAGTCCTGATGTCGAACGCGCATTCGGCTGGTAGACGCTTTGCAATGCCCAACTCGGTCATGCAGCGTTGCGACACGACCTGACGGCCGCTGCCATTCACATTGACCTCGAACAGGCATTCAGCCGGCACAATCCGGTTGCGGTTCGGCTTGGGTGCGGGATTGTAATACTGATCGTAGGTGTCGTCATAAGGCGTATAGCCCCGCGTCGGCACGGCAGCTTGTGCCTTTCCCTTGTTCATTTCGTTCAGAAGCAACCCCAGCGCCGCCGCGCCCAGAATGAGCGGAACAACGTTGTTCTTCTTGGACTTGGCATCAACTGGCGTAGCAGCCACTCCGGACAGCGCCAGCGCAATGCAGGTTACAAAGGCGGTGATTTGACGTTTCATGGTCGGAACCTTTCGCAGCCGTGATCTTGTTGCAGACCCCCAGGTCCGCTGATGGGTCACATGTCGGTCGTCCCGCCAAGCTTCGCAATAACGCGGTCCCGCTATCCGATAACAGCACCGTTGATCAGCGTGATTGTGCCTTTGCTATTGATTAGCCGCGCGTGTGAGAGCAGGTTTTCGCCCATGATGACCAGATTTGCCCTTGCCACTCTGATAGCCACCCTGATGCTGGCCAGCCCCGCTGCCGCCTGTACGGTGAAGTACAAGGCCAAGCAGGACAATCCGCTCAAGCTCGAGGTCGGAACCGCCGAACTTCCTGCCGAAGCCTGCGGCTCCGAGAGTGCCGCCGCTGCCGCCCTTGCGCCGATCCTTGCGTCAAAAGGCTGGACGCTGCTCGCCATCGTCGCGATTCAGCAGTAAGACCGACGGAAAACAGGGGGAAACGTGCCGGTACTGCCAAGCGGAGCCAAAGATGCCTTGCGATCGGGAAACCGCGTCGTGGTTTGGGGCATAGCTGCCATCGTCGCAATCCTGCTGATCGCGGCAATCTTGCTGTTCACCGCCCTTCCCGACGCGAACGCCTTCAACGCCCGCGTCGAGCGGATCTTTGTCGAAAACGATGCACTGACCACAAGTGATCAGCTGAAGCTGCTCGAAATCCTGGCTCAGTCGGGAACCGCTTTCTCCGAGGTGTTGACCAGTTACCGCATCATCATTTTCGTGCTTTTGGTCTTTGCCACCGCACTCCTCATCGCCGCACTGGTTTTTCTCGTGATGATCGTCGAGTTGAACCGCCGGATGGAGACGATCCAGAAACAAGGGATGCAGGTTTCCTCGCTCCTCATCAGCCGTGCCGAAAATGCTGTCGTGCTGAACGATATGGAGTTCAAGCTGACCGAAGCCGCCATCGAGACCCTTTCGGTCCTGGCCGAAGCGCGGCTCGACGATGATGTGTTGACCGGCGCTCAGATCGAATCCGTCATTTCGGGCCGCAAGGAGTCAGATTGTGACGAAGCATCGGGTGCCATGCGGATCAAGCGACTGCGCGATGCGCTGGGCAATCAGATGGTGTCCGAACTGCTGGTCCGTAACATCACCCGTCGCGGCTACACGCTTGCCGTCAGCAAAGATGCGATAAGGATGATCTGAGGCGCCGCCTCCATTTTTCGACCAGAAATACCCCAGGG
>JBATMT010000404.1:0-3729 GCA_049289975.1 Paracoccaceae bacterium
CGTTTGTATTCGCTGATGTAAACCAGATGCTCGATCTTCTTTACCGTCGTGCGGTCAAAGCCCTTCGCCACCAGATCAGCGACGGACAGGTCGTTGTCCACCAGCCCCTCAAGTATGGCATCCAGCACCGGATAGGGCGGCAGGCTGTCTTCGTCTTTCTGATTTTCCCGCAATTCTGCCGACGGCGGCTTGTCGATCACCCGCGGCGGAATGACCATGCCTTTCGGTCCCTTCATCCATTCGCGGTGATGTTCGTTGCGCCATCGGCAAATCTGGAAAACGCGCGTCTTGTAGAGGTCCTTCAACGGGTTATAGCCGCCCGCCATGTCACCGTAGATCGTTGCGTAACCCACAGCCATTTCTGACTTGTTGCCTGTAGTAAGCAACATCTCGCCAAACTTGTTCGACAGAGCCATTAGCAGCAGCCCGCGCAGGCGCGACTGGATGTTTTCTTCGGCGACTCCCGGCTTCGTATCTGCAAACAGCGGACCAAGCGCCGCCTCAACCGCGTCTCGCGGCCCTTCGATGGGCACGCTGTCCAACCTACAGCCAAGTGCCGTAGCGACAGAAGCCGCATCCTCTAGTGAATGGGTCGACGTGTACTCAGATGGCAGCATCACACAGCGTACATTTTCTGGTCCCAGAGCATCCGAAGCGACGGCAGCAACTAGTGCCGAATCGATACCCCCCGACAGTCCGAGCAGCACCTTCGAGATGCCGCTCTTGCCGACGTAGTCTTTCAACGCCTCGACCATGGCGCGGTAGTCCTGTTCCCACTCGTCTGGCAAAGGAATCAGTTCGGTACGGACAGCGCGCCATCCCTGCGCACCGCTTTCAAAATCGACATGACGAACGCACTGATCGAAGGCTGGCATCTGTACAGCCAGTTCAATTCCCGGATTAAGCACGAAACTTGCCCCGTCAAAGATCTGGTCATCCTGAGCACCAACCATGTTGAGGTAGACAAGCGGCAACTTCGTCTCGATCACCCGGCTGACCATAAGGCTAACGCGCCGATCGTATTTGTTGCGATAGTAGGGAGAGCCGTTGGGGACCAGCAGGATTTCCGCGCCCGTTTCCGCCAAAGTCTCGGTCACATCCTCATGCCAGCTGTCTTCGCAAATTGGCGTACCGATGCGCAGCGGACCAATCCGGTAAGGGCCGGAAACATCGCCTGAAGAAAACTGGCGGACCTCATCAAACACGGTGTCATTGGGCAGGTGATGCTTCAAGACCCGTGCGGCGATCTTGCCAGCCTGCAAGACATAGTATGCATTGAACAGCCGCTCTCCGTCCCACCAGGGGCCGCCAACGCCCAGTGCAGGCCCATCGGCACACTCTTTGGCAAGACCTTCAATCGCCGCCATGGCGTCGCGATAAAAGGCGGGCTTCATGACAAGATCGCGGGTCTGGTAACCGGTGATGAACATTTCCGTCAACGCAACCATGTCAGCACCAGCGTCCCGGCCCTGTTCCCAGGCATTCCGCGCCATCATTGCGTTCTTGGCCAGTGCCCCGACTGTCGGGTTGAGCTGTGCCAGTGTCAGGCGAAATCTGTCAGTCATCGTGCATCCTTGCTGTCAAACACAGTCTTATCGGCAGATACCGACAAGGAAAAGGCTCGGCGTCCTCTCAGAACTGCGGCAGGAAACAGCTTTGCAACACACGGGACGCAGCCGAGATGCTTGTCACCCAGTCAACCGCCCTTTAGATTTCCACTGGTCTGCATCACAGCAGGCGAAACCCCGGCAAGGGGTCAAGAACAAGGGGCAAGGGCATGGCCGGATTCAAAAAAACAGAGCTTCGGACAGGTTTGCAGGTGGCTCTCTTCGCAGGGTCGGCCATGTTGGCGACCTCAGCACTCGGGCAAGATGTGCAGTCCAAGCAGTATGAAGACGGCGGCGTCTATGAAGGCACGTTCAAGGACGGCAAGCAGCATGGCCACGGCATCTATCGTCTGCCCAACGGCTACGTCTACGAAGGCGACTGGGTCGACGGCGAGATTCTTGGGCAGGGCAAGGCGAACTACCCCAACGGTTCGGTTTACGAAGGCCAGTTCAAAAAGGGCAAGCCGGACGGCAAGGGCAAGATCACCTATGCCGATGGCGGCACATACGAAGGCGACTGGGTCGACGGCGAAATCAACGGTCAGGGCACGGCGCACTATGCCAACGGCGCGACTTACACCGGCGGGTTCAAGAAAGCCCTGCACGACGGCATAGGTGTGCTCATCGGCCCGGATGGCTACAAATACGATGGCGATTGGGTGAACGGTGTCAAGGAGGGCAAGGGCAAGATCACCTACCCGGACGGCGCCGTCTATGAAGGCGGAATGTTGCGTGGTCAGCGCGCCGGTATCGGCAAGCTCACCTTGGCCAACGGCGTCACTTACGAGGGTAGCTGGGCTGATGGCCAGATGAACGGCCAAGGCAAGCTCACCCAATCGAACGGCGATGTCTATGAGGGCCCGCTTGTCATGGGCAAGCGAGAGGGCCAAGGCAAGGTGACTTACGCGAACGGCGACATCTATTCTGGCGGCTTCATCGCGGACAAGCGTTCTGGGAAGGGCACATTCAAAGGCAAGGACGGCTACAGCTACGATGGCGACTGGCTGCACGGACGCATCTCGGGCGTTGGCAAAGTGACCTATCCCGACGGTTCGATCTACGAAGGACAGTTCGCGAACGATCTGGCCGAAGGCAAGGGCAAGATCACCTACAAGGACGGATCAACCTATGAGGGCGACTGGAAGGCAGGCATCATCGAGGGTCAAGGCAAAGCCTCCTACGCCAACGGCCTTGTCTACGAAGGCGGCTTTGCAAAAGGCAAGAACGAGGGGAAAGGCAAGATGACCTACCCCGACGGCTACGTCTACGACGGCGACTGGAAAGACGGCACCCGCGACGGCCAAGGTGTAGCAACTTATGCCGATGGCACGGTTTACACCGGGAGTTTTGCCAAAGGCAAACGCGAGGGACAGGGCGAAATCGTGATGAAGGACGGCTTCCGTTACAAGGGAGGCTGGAGCGCAGGCGAGATCGACGGAACTGGCATCGCGACATATCCCAACGGTGATGTCTACGAAGGCAGTTTCAAGGCTGGCAAGCGACAGGGACAAGGGACCATGCGCTATGCGACCGGCGAAGTCGCCACCGGCACCTGGACCGACGGGGCACTCAAAGAATCAGCCCCCGCTCCGGCAGGGGAAACGACCACACCACCAGCAACGACCGCGCCCGCCGACAACTAGGCGGGCACGTCACTCTGGAAGGGGCAGAAGTGCCCTTTCCCTCAGCCGCCGAATAACCATTTCGCCGTATTCGGCAGTCCCATGCACCCTGTCTGGCGTTACAAAGCCTTCAGGCAAAACTCCTTCGGGGCCGAACAACTCGGCGCAAGGGTCAAAGCACGGGATGGCCGCTTTCTGAATGTCGTCCTTGATTGCGTTGAAACAGGCTCTGTGGTTCGAGCTGTCATTAGAAAAACGTGGCGGCGTAACCAGAATCAACGGACTTCGTTGCCGGATCCGCCGCATGATGGTCACGTGCGGCGATCGAAAAGCCTGAGCATAGGCCGATACCAACCCTGAAGACGCAAACTGCCTGCGGTCGTCCTCCAGAAACTCTTCGGCGCTAACGCAATGTCCTCGCAGGCCGAAAATCGGCGCTATGCGCCCTAGATGAAAGCCGAAGCTGGCAATTACCGTTACCTCAGGCCCAAACAACGTAG
>JBATMT010000405.1:0-3056 GCA_049289975.1 Paracoccaceae bacterium
ACTGAGGGCTCGGCCAGGGCGAGCCGGTGGATTTCGGTCGTCGTTGCAGCAGAAGCAGCCTCGCCGGTCAGCAGGCTTTTCGTCTCATAGGCAAGAGCCGCCGCAGCCAGCGTCAGGATTCCACCGATCCCGATGGATGCCGCGCCGTCCGCCCAGACCAGATCTGCAAACTGCGTTGCCAGCAGGCCCATTGCGGCGATGAAAAGGCCGAGCATCGCCGCGGTATCCTCGAACAGGACGGTGAAAACAGTCGGGTCTTTTGATTTGCGGACCGCCTGCAACAGGCCCTGATTGCCACGATTGCGGTTCACCTCGCGAAACGCGACCAACCAGGACGCGCCTTCAAAGGCGATGGAGAGGCCAAGGACAATGTAGTTGACCAGGAAATTCGTGACCGGCTCGGGGTTGGCGATCTGATGGAAGCCTTCGTAAAAAGACACCCCGGCACCGACGCCAAAGATCAGGATCGCCACAACGAAGGCAAAGAAATAGACCTCCATCCCGTGGCCAAACGGATGTTCAAGGTCCGGCGGGCGCTTGGATCTCGCGATTCCAAGCAGCAAAAGACCCTGATTGCCCGTATCGACAACAGAATGCACCGCCTCGGACAGCATCGCGGACGAGCCGCTGTAGGACCCGGCGGCGAATTTGGTGACGGCAATCGCGGCATTGCCAGCGAGTGCTGCATATATAACGGTCTTTGAACCGCTCGCCATCGGCCCTCCTTCCTCCAGCAATGCTGCGCTTGTTCCTGTCGGCTCCAACGAAGTGTCGCCGCCCGTGTGCCCTAGCAAACATTCCAGAGCCGCATTTCGTTCCGAAATTGCGCTGGCTTCGTTTGTCGGGCTGTTCAGCCGCCTCTTTCCACCCACCGACGATTCCGGCAGAGCCGAACAGCGTGACGCAGGCCGCTACACCTAACGCGGAAGGTCATAGCCGTTCACCAAACCACTCCCGGAAGGCGAGTGGCAAAGGTGCACTACGACAAGGTCGTATTTCAGTAAGGGTATACTATCAAACAATAAAATTTGATTTCCTGGTGCCCGCGGCCGGACTTGAACCGGCACGGCCTTTCGGCCTAGAGATTTTAAGTCTCCTGTGTCTACCATTTCACCACGCGGGCATCGTGGGTCGCACACTCCTAACCGGGCGTCGCGCAAGTTTAAAGCCCTGCCTCTTTCACTGCCTCCATCGCCACATAGGTCGAGGTCGACGCCACATGCGGCAGGGCCGAGATGCGCTCGCCCAGAAACCGCCGATAACCGGCGATGTCGCTGGTACGCACTTTCAGCAGGTAGTCGAATGATGACGCCATCATGTGGCATTCCTCGATTTCCGGGATCGCCAGCACCGCACGGTTGAACGCCTGCAACGCCGCCTCACGCGTGTCCGACAGCCGCACCTCGACGAAGGCAACATGCGCCAGCCCCATGCGGATCGGGTCCAGCACCGCCCGATAGCCCGCGATCACACCCGCATCTTCCAGCCGCTTGACCCGCGCCTGCGTCGGAGTTTTTGTCAGCCCGATACGCCGCGCCAGTTCCGTCACCGCCATGCGCCCATCGCCCGCCAACTCGCGCAGGATCGCATGATCGAACCGGTCCAGATCGGGTTGTGCTTCGGGACTGCTCATGGCCTGAATTTTGGTCCTTTTGCCTAGCTTTTTGCAAAATACAGGCAAACCGCCTGCATGACAAAGTATATCATGGTCGAAATCGGGAGGACTTCCATGAAAGATATGACTGACGCGCTCTGGGACGCCATTGAAGCAGGCACCCTGCAATCCGAAGCCACGCTGCTTGGCCGCCTGATCGCATCGACCGCGCTCGATGCCGAAGGCCGCACCCGTATCGCGGCACGCGGTGCCGACCTCGTCCGCCAGATCCGCGCCGATGTCCGCCCCGGTCTGATGGAAGTCTTCCTTGCCGAATATGGTCTCTCGACCGAAGAAGGCATCTCGCTGATGTGCCTTGCCGAGGCGCTCCTGCGCGTCCCGGACGCAAGCACGATGGATGCCCTGATCGAAGACAAGATCGCACCGTCGAACTGGGGCAAGCACCTTGGTCAGTCGGCCTCGCCGCTCGTCAACGCTTCAACTTGGGCGCTGCTTCTCACCGGCAAGGTGCTGGTCGAGGAAAAGGAACCCGGCGTCGTCGGCCACCTGCGCGCCGCCGTCCGCCGTCTGGGCGAGCCAGTCATCCGCAAGGCCGTCCAGCGGGCCATGAAGGAAATGGGCAAGCAATTCGTTCTGGGCGAAACCATCCAGTCCGCGATGATCCGCGCACAGGAAATGGAAACGCAAGGCTACACCTATTCCTACGATATGCTCGGCGAGGCCGCCAAGACCGCTGGCGATGCCGTCCGCTATGCAAAAGCCTATGGGTTGGCCATCGACGCCATCGCCTCGGCCTGCGACCATGAAGATATCGGCACCAACCCCGGCATCTCGGTAAAGCTCTCGGCGCTGCATCCGCGCTACGAAGTCGCCCACGAAGCCCGTGTCATGGCCGAACTTGTGCCGGTCGTCCGCAATCTGGCTCGCAAGGCCGCCAAGGCAAAGATGGGCTTCAACATCGACGCCGAAGAGGCTGACCGCCTGACGCTGTCGCTCAAGGTGATCGAAGCCGTGTTGTCGGACCCCGAACTCAAGGGCTGGACCGGCTTTGGCATCGTCGTACAGGCTTATGGCCGCCGTGCCGGGGCGGCGCTCGATTGGCTCTATGACCTTGCCAACCGCCTTGACCGCAAGATCATGATCCGCCTCGTGAAAGGCGCCTACTGGGACGCCGAGGTGAAGCGCGCTCAGGTCATGGGCCTTGCCGACTTCCCGGTGTTCACCCGCAAGGAAGCTACCGACGTCAGCTACATTGCCAATGCCCGCAAGCTGCTTGGCATGACCGACCGCGTCTATCCGCAGTTCGCCACTCACAACGCCCACACTGTTGCCGCCATTCTCGACATGGCAAAGCCCGGTCAGGCCTACGAATTCCAGCGCCTGCATGGCATGGGCGAACGTCTGCATGACATCGTCCACCGCTCCGAAGGCACCCGCTGCC
>JBATMT010000406.1:0-1772 GCA_049289975.1 Paracoccaceae bacterium
AACAGGTCCGTCGAAATCCGACCGGCAGTTACTGGAGGCGATGAGTGCGACGCTTCATTCCGTTCTGGAATGGCAAGATCGACAAAACTTGAAAAGCTTTGCCGCGCACTTCCCGTTTTCATTCAACCGCCTATCTGCTAGCCTAGAGGGAACGATCGCAGGAGGCAGAGATGGCCGAGATCAAGATCAAGATGGCGCAGGTGGATCCGGTCTGGACCCACATTTGCGAAGAAGCCCGCGCCGCTGTCCGTGATGAGCCGTTGCTGGGTGGCTTTTTCCATTCTGGCATCCTGCACCATCAGACGTTCGAACGGGCGCTTGCCTATCGGTTTTCGCTGAAGCTTGCCTCGGGCGAGATGAGTGAGCAGATCCTGCGCGAGATTGCGGACGATGCCTATGCGATCGAGCCGCAACTGGGGCAGGCGGCGCGCGCCGATTGCGTCGCGGTCTATGACCGTGACCCGGCCTGCCACCGTTTCTTGCAACCGGTCCTGTTCTTCAAGGGCTATCAGGCGATGCAGGCCTACCGGATCGGGCATTGGCTTTGGAAGACCGGTCGCCGCGACCTTGCCTATTTCGTGCAGATGCGGGTGAGCGAGGTTTTCGGCGTCGACATTCATCCCAATGCTGTGGTGGGCAAAGGCATAATGATCGACCACGCTCATTCCATTGTCATCGGTGAAACGGCGGTGGTGGGCGACAATGTGTCGATGCTGCATTCGGTGACGCTGGGCGGCACCGGCAAGGAAGATGGCGACCGCCATCCGAAGATCGGCAATGGCGTGATGATCGGCGCGGGGGCCAAGATTCTTGGCAACCTGCATGTCGGTGAATGTTCGCGTATCGCGGCCGGGTCGGTGGTTCTAAACGACGTGCCGCGCTGCTCGACCGTTGCCGGGGTACCGGCCAAGGTTGTGGGCGAGGCTGGCTGTGCGCAGCCGTCGCTGACCATGGACCAGCGCATCGCCTGAATGGCCTGACAAGATACAAAAAGGCCGGGGCGCATGTCCCCGGCCTTTTTGCTTTTGGTGTGCTGCGATCAGGCCAGCATCGAGATCGGGTTTTCCAGATAGCCACAGATGGCTTTCAGAAGCTCTGCCCCAAGCGCGCCATCGATGACCCGGTGATCGACCGACAGGGTCATCGACATGACGGTGGCCACGCCCACTGACCCATCAGCCTTGACAACAGGCTTCTTCAGGCCAGCGCCAACCGCAAGGATTGCGCCATGCGGCGGGTTGATGACGGCGTCGAAATTCTCGATCCCGAACATGCCGAGGTTCGAGATGGCGAAACTGCCGCCCAGATATTCGTGGGGGGCGAGCTTCTTGGTCTTGGCGCGGGTCGCCAGATCTTTCATCTCGAGCGACAGGGCCGAGAGCGATTTTTTCTCTGCATCCTTCAGGACCGGAGTAAAGAGACCGCCTTCGACAGCCACCGCAACCGCCACGTCGGACGGCTTCAGCTTGAAGATACGGTCGCCCGCCCATACGGCATTGGCGTTCGGCACCGCTTGCAGCGCCATGGCCGAGGCCTTGATGATGAAGTCGTTGACCGACAGCTTCACGCCGCGTGCTTCCAGACCCTTGTTCAACTGCTCACGGAAGGCCATCAGCGCGTCAAGCTCGACCGACCGGCGCAGATAGAAGTGCGGGATGGTCTGCTTGGCTTCGGTCAGGCGTGCCGCGATCGTCTTGCGCATCCCGTCGAGCGTGATTTCCTGGTACTCGCGACCATCGTACATCTTGGCCACGGTCGAGGCTGCCATGCCG
>JBATMT010000407.1:0-3619 GCA_049289975.1 Paracoccaceae bacterium
TGAAGTACGAAAACTCGAGCTGGGACGCCATGATACCTGCGGTTTCCGAGGGCCAGTTCGACATCGGTATGACAGGCATCACGATCCGCGACGACCGCAAGGAAAAGGTCGATTTTTCTGACGCCTACATGCATTCCGAAATGGTCATGATGGTGCGTGGTGATGAAAGCCGCTTTACCGATGCGAAGAGCTTTGGGGCCAACACCGAGTTGCTGATGGCGGCCCAACCCGGAACGACGCCGTTCTATGTGGGCGTTTACGAAGTGCTTGATGGCAACGAATCCAATCCGCGCATCAAGATGTTCGAAACATTCGGTGCCGGTGTCGAGGCGCTGAAATCCGGAGACGTTGATCTGGTTCTCACCGATGGGACGTCGGGCAAAGGCTATGTCGATGCGTCCAGCGGTGCCCTGAAGATCGTTGGCGAACCGCTCGGCGGCGAAGATTTCGGCTTCATCTTCCCGAAAGGCTCTGAGCTTGTTGCCCCAATCAATGCTGCCATCGCTTCGATGAAGGAAGACGGGACGATGGATGCACTGAACAAGAAATGGTTCCTCGACTACAAGATGGGACAGTAAGCTTGTATGGCCCTGCAGCCATGCAGGGCCTTGCGTCATGAACCGTCCTACAGAAGACAAACCGGATTTTCCTTATTGGCTCGTCATCGTGTTGGTGACGGGCCTTTGGCTTTTCTACCAAGTCCTGTCCGATGAGGTTTACACGCTTGCCCTCCAGACACTTGCAAAGGGCATCTGGATTACCGTGCTCGTCACAGTGGTTGCTTTTGCCGCGGCGTCGGTTTTTGGTCTCTTGATTGCTGTTGCTTCACTGTCGCGCTTCTTGGTCCTGCGACAGGCGGCCCGCCTTTACGTGGAACTGATCCGCGGCGTTCCGATCATTGTCTTGCTCCTCTACATCGCCTTTGCGTTGGCACCTGCGGGCGTGGCACTGTGGAACTGGAGCACAAGCTGGATAGGTCTAGAGGACGTAAAGACGCGGGACTTCCCTCTCCTTTGGCGGGCCGTCATGGCACTGTCTTTTGCCTATGCGGCCTTCCTGGCCGAGATTTTCCGTGCGGGCCTTCAGTCAGTCGACAAGGGCCAGATCGAGGCAGCAGAGGCTCTGGGGCTTTCTGGGTGGCATCGCTTCCGACATATCGTGTTTCCACAAGCATTCCGGGTCATCTTGCCGTCCTACGCCAATGATTTTGTTGCAATGGTGAAAGACTCGTCGCTGGTGTCAGTGCTTGGCGTTGCCGACGTGACGCAGCTTGGGAAGGTAACGGCGGCGGGCAACTTCCGTTACTTCGAAACTTATAATCTGGTCGCACTCATCTACCTGACGATGACGATCGGCCTGTCACTGCTTCTCAGAAAGATCGAGGGGCGCTTGCGGTCAAAGCGCAGATAGTTTCGCGCACCGGGCTGGTTGCTCTTGTGGATGCCAGACCGACGGATATCTTGGTCAAAGCATTTGCGCCTTCGTCGCATACTAGGCGTCTGGAAGACAGGAACCTGCCATGACCAACCCGCTTCTTGATCAATGGACGACCCGGTTTGAATTGCCTCCGTTTGACAAGATAAAAGACGAAGACTTTGCTCCGGCATTTGACGCAGCAATCGTGGAAGCACGGTCCAGAATAAATGCAATCGCCGAGTCACAAGACCCGCCGACGTTTGCAAATGTGATTGATAACCTCGAATTGGCTGAAACTGCGCTCGACCGAGTTGCAGGCGTTTTTTACAATCTCGCAGGAGCCGACAGCACTGCAGCACGTCAGGCGCTTGAACGTGACCTCGCTCCCAAAATGGCTGCATTTTCTTCTGAGGTCACGATGAACGCCGCTCTTTTTGCGAAGATCGACGATCTTTGGTCGCGGCGCGAAACCATTGGGATCACTCCCGAGCAGTTGCGCGTCCTCACATTGTATCGCCGCATGTTCGTGCGCGCCGGGGCCGATCTCACCGGCGAGGAGCGCAACCGGATGAAAGCGATCAAGGAGCGGCTCGCTGTACTGTCAACTGCATTCAGTCAAAATGTTCTGGCCGACGAGCGCGAATGGTTCATGGAATTGCAGCCGGATGACTTGCAGGGTCTTCCTGACTTTGTCGTCACTTCGGCAAGAGCTGCCGCAGTCGAAAGGGATCGCAGCGGCTATCTTCTGACGCTCAGCCGCTCACTGATCGTTCCATTTCTTCAATTCTCTCCGCTTCGCGACCTGCGTGAGATTGCCTACAAGGCTTGGGTGGCGCGCGGCGAAAATGGCGGGACAACTGACAATCGTGCCATTGCAGCCGAAATTCTGAAACTGCGCGATGAACGGGCCAAACTGCTTGGTTATGACGACTTTGCGTCATTCAAGCTTGAACCGGAAATGGCCAAGACGCCGGCTGCCGTGCGGGACCTCTTGCTGCGCGTTTGGGCACCGGCGCGGGCCAAGGCAGAGATGGATGCAACGAGCCTCGAGAACATGATGCATGCCGACGGCATCAACGGATCACTCGAGCCGTGGGACTGGCGCTACTATGCCGAAAAGCGGCGCAAGGCCGAACATGATCTCGATGAGGCCGTCCTCAAGCCTTATCTCTCGCTGGATGCGATGGTCGAGGCGGCTTTTGACTGTGCCAATCGCCTCTTCGAACTCGAGTTTCATCCCGTTGACCTTCCGCTTTATCACCCCGATGCCAAGGTCTGGGAAGTCACGCGCCAGGGGCGGCATATGGCGCTTTTCATCGGCGATTATTTCGCGCGCTCGTCCAAACGCTCGGGCGCATGGTGCTCGACGTTCCGGGGGCAGCGCAAGCTTGGCGGGGATGTTCGCCCGATCGTCGTCAACGTCTGCAATTTCGCCAAGCCCGAAGCAGGGTCGCCCGCGCTCTTGTCTTATGATGACGCCCGCACTCTGTTTCACGAATTCGGCCATGCGCTGCACTGTATGCTCTCCGATGTGACATATCCTTTCATTTCGGGAACATCCGTCGCGCGCGACTTCGTAGAGTTGCCCAGTCAGCTCTATGAACATTGGCTCGAGGTCCCGGAGGTTCTGGAAAAACACGCCCGACATGTAGAATCTGGCGAGCCAATGCCCGCACAGCTACTCAATCGGCTCATTTCGGCACAGAATTTCGACCAAGGCTTCGCCACGGTAGAATATGTTGCCTCGGCGCTCGTTGATCTGGCATTCCACGAGGGCAACGTTCCTTCGGACCCCATGGCGAGGCAGGCGGAAGTCTTGCGTGATATAGGCATGCCTTCGGCTATCCGCATGCGACACGCTACACCGCACTTTGCACATATCTTTGCAGGTGACGGCTATTCTTCTGGTTACTACAGCTACATGTGGTCGGAAGTGATGGATGCGGATGCATTCGAAGCTTTCCGAGAGGTGGGAGATCCCTTCGACAAGGCTACGGCCCATCGGCTTGAAACACACATCCTGTCAGCCGGGGGATCAGAAGACGCTGAAGCATTGTATCGCAAATTCAGAGGCAACTTGCCTGAAGTCGATGCATTGTTGCGAGGCCGAGGATTGTTGGCCGAAACCTGATAGCTGATAATTAGGTTTAACTCTTCACCAATCTGTTTCCGTGTGCGGGTGTAATCGCCGCATGGGATGAGC
>JBATMT010000408.1:0-2467 GCA_049289975.1 Paracoccaceae bacterium
CTTCGAGGCTGCCGTGGCGGGTGGCATTCCGGTGGTGAAGGCGCTGACCGAGGGTCTTGCCGGAAACGAGATCCGCCGTGTCATGGGCGTGATGAACGGCACCTGCAACTATATCCTGACCCGCATGGAAAGCGCAGGACTGCCTTATGAACAAGTGTTCGAGGAGGCGCGTCAGCTTGGCTATCTCGAGGCTGACCCGAACCTCGATGTTGGCGGCATTGATGCGGGCCACAAGCTGTCGTTGTTGGCGGCAATTGCCTTTGGCACCAAGGTTTCCTTCGACGCAGTCGAACTGGAAGGCATCGGCCGGATTTCCATCGACGATATCCGCCGCGCCGCCGACATGGGCTACAAAATCAAGCTTCTGGGTGTGGCACAGATGACCGGACGCGGGTTGGAACAGCGCATGTCGCCATGTCTGGTCCCTGCCGATAGCCCGATTGGACAGTTGCAGGGCGGCACCAACATGGTTGTCCTCGAAGGCGACGCCGTGGGCCAGATCGTGTTGCGTGGCGCCGGAGCCGGCGAAGGCCCGACCGCAAGCGCTGTGATGGCCGACGTGATCGAGATTGCACGTGGCGCGCGTATCTCGACGTTCGGTCAACCGGCGCACACGCTTGTAGACGCAGTCGCAGCCAAGGCGACGGCCCCTGCCCCGCATTACCTGCGCATGGAACTGTCCGACAAGCCCGGCGCACTGGCCAAGGTCGCAACGATTCTCGGCGAGGAAGGCATTTCCATCGACCGGATGCGCCAATACGGCCATACCGACACCTCGGCCCCGGTGCTGATCGTCACCCACAAGACGACGCGCGACGCTGTTGACCACGCGCTCGGCCGGCTTCCGGCGACAGGAGTGGTCCTTGGCGAGCCTGTTGCGATCCGCATTGAAAGTGTGTGAGCGGTAACACCCGCTCATCGTTTCCGAATTCGCCTGCAAGCGACCCTCGGGGTAGCAGATCGCCTTGCCCCGCGAACCCGCAGCGGTCTAGAAGGGACAAAAGATTTCTTTGCACCCCGAGGGTTTATCATGGCTGACGCCCAGCAATTCCAGGACCGACTGCTTTCTCTGGGCCTTGCCCGCGTCAGCGAGGCGGCAGCGCAAGCTTCTGCCCGGCTGATCGGCCGTGGCGACGAGAAGGCCGCCGATCAGGCCGCCGTTAACGCCATGCGTGACCAGCTTAACATGCTCGACATCAAGGGTGTCGTGGTGATCGGCGAAGGCGAGCGTGACGAAGCGCCGATGCTGTTCATCGGTGAGGAAGTCGGCACTGGCAAAGGCCCGGAAGTGGACATTGCGCTTGACCCGCTGGAAGGCACGACGCTGACCGCCAAGGACATGCCGAACGCGCTGACCGTCATCGCGATGGCTCCGCGCGGCACGCTTCTGCATGCGCCTGATGTTTATATGGAAAAGCTGGCGATCGGCCCTGGCTACCCCAAGGACGTGGTAAGCCTTGCGATGAGCCCGGCGGAACGTGTCAGGGCGCTGGCAAAGGCGCGCGGCTGCGAAACCACCGACATCACCTGCTGTATCCTCGAACGCCCGCGCCATCAGGATCTGATCGCCGAAGTCCGCTCGACCGGCGCGGCGATCCGCCTGATCACCGACGGTGACGTGGCCGGTGTGATCCATTGCGCCGAAGCGCATCTGACCGGCATCGACATGTACATGGGTTCGGGCGGCGCCCCGGAAGGCGTTCTGGCAGCATCGGCACTGAAGTGCATGGGCGGCCAGATGTGGGGCAAGCTGCTGTTCCGCAACGACGACGAACGTGGCCGCGCCGCAAAGGCCGGGATTAAGGACCTGAATCGCATCTATTCGCGCGACGAGATGGTGACTGCCGACGTGATCTTCGCGGCCACTGGCGTGACCAACGGCTCGATCGTGCAGGGCGTGAAGCGTGAACCGGGCTATCTGACCACCGAAACCATCCTGATGCGGTCGAAAACCGGCTCGGTCCGTCGGATGATCTACCGCAACCCGGTGAAGTGAGCGCCGACCTCCAGCCCGCCGCCTTCCTTGGTGTCGACAGTTCGGCCACCGGTCGCCGTTGGGTCGGCCCCTCGGTCGAGGCTGACCGGCTGGCCGAAGCGATGGTACAGGAAACCCGCCTGCCTGCCGCTCTGGCCCGAGTGCTTGTTGCGCGCGGCGTAGCCCCATCCGAGGCCGCGCAGTTTCTCGAGCCGCAATTGCGCGATCTGTTGCCCGATCCGCGTGGGCTGAAAGACATGTCCACCGCCGCCGCGCGCTTCCTGAAGGCGGTGAAGGGGCGCGAGCGTATCGCGGTCTTTGCTGATTATGATGTGGATGGCGGCGCGTCTGCGGCACTATTGATCACCTGGCTGCGGGCAATGGGGCGGCAAGCAACGCTCTATATCCCCGACCGCATCGACGAGGGTTACGGCCCCAACGTGCCCGCCATGCAAGAGCTTGCCGCCGCGCATGACCTGATCATCTGCGTGG
>JBATMT010000409.1:0-1809 GCA_049289975.1 Paracoccaceae bacterium
GGCCAAGATTGCTGTCCGCTGATACAGTCGGGAAGGCGATCAACTTGCTCAGCAGGTCGCTAGTTTGTGCCAAAAGGTCCAATCCGACAGTCCTTTGCGAAGAGCTCGCGCTCGACACAGTACAAAGTCTGTGCAGGCCCGGTTCGCCGATAAGTATGGTCTTGATCGTTGCCGGTCTACAGCTATCCATCCACGAGGCTGGCATGAAGCGAAATGCCGGGCCTTACTCCAGCGCTGTCGCATCCTGAATGCGGATCGGGGCGTTGCGCACTCGTCAATCAGGCGGACAGGGCAAGCCGCCCCGATAGCCATGCGCCATTCGCGGCAAATGCCGCGCTTTTTCAAAACTGCCGTGGATGCGCTCACGATTTCGCAGGTCCGGTTGCCTGCGCGCGCGGCAGCCAGAAGAGCTTCGATCTGCGACACTTCGGCCCAAGCATCTCGGTCCGAGGTTCATCCATATGTATTGGGTCCAGCACGATGGGCCATCATAGCGCCGGTGGCATCCCGACAGTTTGACCAAGATCGCCTCGCCCGACATCATCTGGGCACCTTACAAAGTCGGTTGCACGGCCGTTGCATCCAGTCGCGGTCAGGTCAACCGGCCTAGTCAAACTACAGAGCCTCCACCATCAAGTCTGGTAGCCCACAATTAGCATTTGAAGGTAAAGAACAGCGCCAGGCGCACTGCTTGAAAGAATTTCAATTCGTATTTCAGGGATTTAAGTGGTGCCCAGAGCCGGAATCGAACCAGCGACACGCGGATTTTCAATCCGCTGCTCTACCAACTGAGCTATCTGGGCACCGTTCGGAAGTCACCTTCCGGGTGGCGCGTTCTTAGGCGACGAGGCAGGGGCTGTCCAGAGGGTTTTGTGGAAAAAGTGCGCAGGTTGTAAGGATTGCGTTGCGCGATCAATGCGCAAGCGGCGGTGAAGCCTCATCGGTATCTTGGCCATCTTCCTTGGGGTCATCCGCATTTCCGGGAATGACGTAGCTGCCCTTCAGCCAACGCCCAAGGTCGATGTCTGCGCAGCGCCTTGAGCAGAAGGGACGATATTTCGGATCACTTTCCTTCAGGCAAATCGGGCAAGCCATGACTCAGTCCCTCAGGAGATCAGCCAACGGGACACGGTCACGTTTGCGCTGAAGTTCGTAGTTTCCGAGGGGTGTCCAGCCGGCAAGGCTCGTCTCGGAGGCTTCGCCTTTCAAGGCGGACCGCAACTGTTGCTCGAGCGGCGCGCGGTCCTTTTTTGGCATCGGAGCGAAGTCGATTACAACCTGACCGCCCAAGCCACGCAAACGAAGCTGGCGCGGCAGGTCGCGCGCGGCGGCAATGTTCGCCTTGAGGCTCGCCGCAGGAGAGGTGTCAGGCCCAGTGTTCACGTCGACTGCGATAAGCGCCCGGGTCGGCTCGATCATCATGTGACCGCCTCCGGGCAGGTTCACCCGTGGCGCCATCAATTGATCAATCATCTCCTCGACACCATGGTCAGCAAATGCGGTTGTTCCATCGGCCACCTCGTCCGGCGCCGGGTCGGCCCAGTCGCGCCATGCCTCTTCGTGAGGACCGGCTACGTCAACCAACAGTTCGGCCGGTCCGGAAAGGTCGGCCATGACGGCTTCGGCCAGCGCGCGCAAACTGGCAATCTCGGCAACTACCTCTTCGTTGTCGGCTGTTTCTGCAGCAGACCGCACAATCAGTCCAAAGCTACTGCCGGACATGCCTTCCTGCGCCATTGCCTCAAGCTCTGAGCGCGTGTCTTCGTCCTTGATCCTGCGCGAAATGTTCAGGCCCGGTGCCGCCGGGGT
>JBATMT010000410.1:0-17380 GCA_049289975.1 Paracoccaceae bacterium
GCCCTATCCGGTGCTGGACGCCATTCTTGAGCGGCTGGTCGAGCGGGATCAGTCGATGGCCGAGATCGTCGAAGCTGGCTTTGACAAGGCAACGGTCAAGAAGGTTGAAGGCTTGCTATACGGCGCGGAATGGAAACGGTACCAGTGCGCGCCGGGCATCAGACTGACGCAAAAAGCCTTCTGGCTGGACCGCCGCTATCCGATCGTCAATCGCTGGCGCGACGAAGGTTGAGCGGCTCAAGGGGCTGTCATAGAAATTTAACTGGCTGGATAGTCAAAATCATACGATCCTGCTGATAGCGACTCGCACAGGGGGAGAAGATGAGAAGACTACTTTTGACTGCTGCTGCCTTGAGTCTTGTGGCCGGAGCGGCCCAGGCGGAAACCAAACTTCGCATCATGAGCTTTAACGTCTGGGGTGGCGGCCAGAACGAGGGCAAAGGCGTCGAAGAAACCGTGGCAGCCATCAAGGCCGCTCGCGCCGATATCATCGGGATGCAGGAAACCCGGCTGGAAAGTGACCCCTGCACGGCAGAGAGTTGCCCCGCTACGGGTCCGTCGGTGGCCAAGGCTATCGCCGAACAGCTTGGCTTTTACTACTACGACCAGACGCAGGAAAACGTGGCGCTTTGGGCGAATGCTGTGATTACGCGTTATCCTATCGGTAAGGCGACAGAACATGATCTTGGCGTACCGATTGATGTGAACGGCACGACCGTCTGGGCATTCAACATCCATCACGACGATGAACCCTATCAGCCATATCAGTTGCTTGGGATCGAGTACGGCCCGGCGCCTTTCATAAAGACTGAGGCTGAGGCGCAGGAATGGGCAAACAAGACACGGGGACCAGCGACGGACCTGCTGTTCGAAGACATGAAGGCGGCTGAGGGGGCAGCGGCCATATTCGTCTTTGGCGATTTCAACGAGCCTTCGGAATACGACTGGACGGATGCGGCGGTTACTGCCGATCAGCAACCCGTCAAGGTCGAGTGGCCGACCACCCACCGTTTGTCAGAGGCTGGATTCGTAGACACCTATCGTGCGGCCTGGCCTGATCCTGTGGCGAAACCAGCCTATACCTGGACTGCACGTGGCGACGAAAAGGACCCTGAGGACCATCACGACCGGATCGACTTCGCATTTGCCAAGGCTGCAAACCTCAAAGTGCTGTCTGCTGCAATCGTTGGCGAGACTGGGCCACGCACGGATATCGCGGTGGACCCATGGCCGTCGGACCATCGTTCGACAATGGCTGAAGTTGAGTTTTAAGAAGCGGATCACTCCAAATTGCATAAGTTCCGCGCACGGCCGCACATATGACGTGCGGCCGTGGGTATTTCTGCGCGAATTGGACAGATCTACATAGGAGCCAACCCAACAGGAGGTTCCAATGTCCAAATCGAAGATCGCCATCGTTTTCTATTCTACATACGGCACCAACCATCAGGTAGCGCTTGAAGCGGCAAAGGCTGCCGAGGCCGCAGGCGCTGAAGTCCGCGTGCGCCGCATTGCCGAAACCGCTCCACAGGCAGTGATCGACACGCAAGATGCTTGGAAAGCCCAAGCCGCCAAGATGGCAGATATTCCGGTAGCGACTGCTGAAGACATGGAATGGGCCGAGGGCTACTTCTTCTCGGGTCCGACGCGCTTTGGCGTTATCGCCAGCCAGGTCCGCGCTTTCATCGACACACTCGGTGGAGTCTGGTCGAAAGGTGGCCTCGCCAACAAGACCTTCACCGCGACAACGAGCGCCCAGAACGCACATGGCGGACAGGAGGGCACAATTCAGTCGCTCTACGTCACCGCAATGCATTGGGGTGCGATCATCGTAGCTCCGGGCTACACCAATCCGGTTCTGTTCGAAGCAGGCGGCAATCCCTACGGCTACTCGTCGACCAACGGAGCCTTCGGCGAAAAGGACCGCGCTGCGGTCGCTCACCAAGCGACACGTCTGGTCGAGTTCACCAAGAAGATCACAGCCTGATCAGCTCGTTCAAGGGTCCTTCCAAAGGGGTCGCACCCTCTGGACTCCGGTTACTATTCATGGGTTGTTTCGGCCTGTACCGACAGGGAGGAGCAAGCCATGAACCCCTATTTCACTCTGGGCGCCAGAGATGCGTCAGAAGCGGCACGATTCTACGATGCCGTACTCGCAACGATCGGCTGGTCGTCGCATGCCAGTTTCGGGACATGGCGCGGTTACTCGCAAGGCGGCTCGGGCGAAGGCGTCGTCTTTTGGTCGTGCACACCCTTTGATGGTGGAGTGGCAACAGCTGGAAACGGAGCGATGGTCGGGTTTGCTGCGCGCAGCAAGGCGGAGGTCGACAGCTTCTATACTGCCGCGCTAGCCAACGGCGGGTCTGATGAGGGAAAGCCAGGCCCAAGGGAAGCGTATGGCCCCGCCTGGTACTCGGCTTACATGCGTGATCCAACTGGCAACAAGATCGGCGTCTACATTAATTGGCCGGACGTAAAGGCGGGTTGATCACTCCCACCAGCGGTCGATCTCGGCGATCTCGTCATCTGACCAGCCGAAATGGTGAGCAAGTTCGTGAATCATCACGTGCGCCACAAGCTGGCCCAACGTGACATCGCCGCGTTCGGCCCATTCATCAAGGATCGGGCGCCTGAAAAGCCAGATCGTGTCGGGACGATCCATCATGTCCATGACCGATTTCTCGGTCATGGGAACACCGTCATACAAACCCGTCAGTTCAAATGGATCGTCGATACCCATATCCTCGACGATGTCGTCGGGAGCGAAATCAGCGATGCGCAGCACGACGCTTTGTGCTGGCCCGGCAAATTGGGGAGGCAGGTCGGCGATAGTCGCCCTCGCAAGCAGTTCGATTGCCTCAAGGTCGGGCGCAGCGCGCCCAAGCCAGTCATTCATCTGAAAACTCCTGTATCAGGGCTTCATATGGACAAAATGAGCGTCCTGTGAAAGAGGGGGCTCACAGGAGATTACCATGACCATCACCCGTTTTGCCCCGTCGCCTACAGGCTTTATCCATGTCGGAAACCTGCGCACTGCGCTGATGAATTATCTAATCGCTCGCAAGACCGGCGGAATGTTCATCTTGCGGCTGGACGACACGGACCAGGAACGCTCGAAACAGGAATATGCAGACGGTATCAAGGAAGACCTAGAGTGGCTCGGTCTGACCTGGGACCGGATAGAAAAGCAGTCTGACCGGATCGAACGCTATCGGGAAGCGGCGGAGGGCCTTCGTGCCAGTGGAAATCTCTATGAGGTTTTCGAGACGCCGACCGAACTGGATCTGAAGCGCAAGAAGCTGCTGAACATGGGCAAGCCTCCAGTTTATGACCGTGTTGGTTTGCACCTGAGCGCCGCTGAAAAGGATGCTCTGCGGGCCGAGCGCGATGGGTACTGGCGTTTTCAGCTTGACCAGAAGCGCACGGAATGGACGGACGGAATCTTGGGGCCAGTGTCGATCGACACGGCTTCAGTGTCAGATCCGGTGCTGATCCGCGCGGATGGCCAGATCCTTTATACGTTTGCGTCGTCGGTAGACGATGTCGACATGGCGGTCACGCATATCGTGCGCGGTGCAGACCATGTGACCAACACTGCGACACAGATTCAGATCATGCATGCGATGGGCGGGACGCCCCCGGCGTTCGCCCACCATTCGCTGCTGACCGGAGCGCAGGGCGAAGGGCTTTCCAAGCGTTTGGGCACTTTGTCGTTGCGCGACCTGCGTGCGGCGGGCGTCGCCAAGGAAGCGCTGTTAAGCCTGATGGCGCGGCTAGGGTCTTCCCAGCCGGTGGAACTTCGCATGAGCATTGATGAGATCGCCGATGGCTTCGACTTGAGCCAATTCGGCGCAGCACCAACCAAGTTTGATGCCGAAGATCTTTGGCCGCTGACCCGCGAACGCAACCAGCACCTGCCCTATGAAGCAGTGAAGGATCGTGTCGCAGCGCTGGGCGTGCCAGCAGACCTTGCCGAGCGTTTCTGGAAGGTTGCGTCGAAGAATATCACCAAGCTTGACGATCTTGGGCATTGGTGGACGCTTTGCCGTGATGGTGCCGAACCAATCATCGCCGATGAGGATCGTGAGTTCGTTGCAGAGGCTATGTCACTGCTTCCCACGCCGCCTTATTCCGATACGACCTGGTCTGAATGGACAGGCGCGGTGAAGGAAAAGACCGGTCGCAAAGGCAAAGGCTTGTTCATGCCGTTGCGTCTTGCCGTGACGGGTGAACCATCTGGACCAGAGATGGCGGAACTGATGCCGCTTTTGCAGAAAGTGCGCGCACGGGTGTGAGGACTCTCAAGTAATGTTTCGGGAAAGCTGCGGATTTGAAGAGAATCCGCAGCTTTTTGCTGTGGGGAGTTCTCGCCCCCTTGTCATCTGCGCCAGCCTGAGCAAAAGGGGCCGTGAGCGGTAACAGGAAGCGCCGTCATGTCTCATGATAAACAGAATCTGCGCGGGGCACTTACAGCACTGCTGTCAATGGGCATCTACGCGACGCATGATGTGGTCGTCAAAAGCCTTGGCGCCTCCTACACGCCATTCCAGATCGTGTTCTTTTCATCGGTTCTGAGTTTCCCGCTGGTGACGCTGTTCATTCTTCAGGAGAAGGAAGGCGGAAGCCTGCGGCCGCGCAACCCGGGGTGGGTGGCGATCCGGACAGTATCGACGATTGTGACGACGGTTGCGGCCTTCTATGCGTTCAGCAAGCTGCCGCTTGCGCAGACCTATGCCATCTTGTTCGCAATTCCCCTGCTGATCACGCTACTGTCGATTCCCATTCTTGGCGAACGCGTCCGTCTGAAGCGTTGGGTCGCTGTAATCGTCGGACTTATCGGCGTGTTGATCGTACTGCGTCCTGGACAGGCGCCCCTGTCGATTGGCCACCTGTCGGCTTTGCTCGCCGCTTTCACGGGTGCCATTGCGGCCATTTCGGTTCGCAAGGTTGGAACAGACGAACGAGCGGTCGTAATGTTGATCTACCCGCTGGTTGGCAACTTCTTCGTCATGGGCGCGGCGCTGGCTTTCGTCTATGAACCAATGCCTATTGAACATCTGGGGTTGCTGGCGGTGATCGCCGTTTTCGGCCTGTGTGGGGCTATATTGTCGATCATGGCCTATCAGATGGCAGAGGCGGTAATCGTGGCACCGATGCAGTACAGCCAGATCATCTGGGCAATCGTATATGGCTACTTCTTGTTTGACGAACGGCCCGACACCGAAACCCTGATCGGCTCGGCAATCGTCATCGCGTCGGGTATATATATCGTTCTACGCGAGACGCGGGTGGGAAGTACCTCGCAGCAACCGGTTGTAGAAACGCGCGGCAAGAACGAGACGATCACCACTCCGCGGTCAAGCCTGTTGCAGCGCGTTCTGAACTCGACGGGCCGATCGGGCCGATGAGGATCGCTCGGGGCTTGCAAATGGCCCCGCGAATCTGTAACCCCCCGCCCACGGTCGGAGCGTAGCGCAGCCTGGTAGCGCACCTGCTTCGGGAGCAGGGGGTCGGAGGTTCGAATCCTCTCGCTCCGACCAATTTCCCGAAATCCCCCAAAAGACTGCTGAGCGCCTGGTCTTGCGGCTGGCAAGTGCTTGGATCAGGGTGCGGGCAAGCAGTCAGGAAGTTCGAGGCGCACATGAAGGTCGGTTTGCTTTGCCTGGCATTGGCCTACGTCCTGAGCCAGTTCTATCGCGTGTTCCTTGCAGTTCTGACCCCAACCTTGATCAAGGACCTTGGGATAACGCCCGGCGACCTGGCGATTTCGTCGGGGCTTTGGTTCACGGCCTTTGCGCTCATGCAGTTCCCGGTGGGCTGGGCACTGGATCACATCGGTCCCAGACGAACAGCGTCAGTGTTGATGGGGCTGGGAGGCGCAGGCGGTGCCTTGGTTTTTGCGCTGGCTCAAGGCCCGATGGCGTTGCACCTGTCGATGGTGCTGATCGGAATGGGTTGCTCTCCCACACTGATGGCATCGTACTACATTTTTGCCCGTATCTATTCCCCTAAAGTTTTCGGCACGCTGGCAGGAGCGACTGTAGGTGTCGGGTCGCTGGGCAACATTCTTGGTGCCGCTCCTTTGGCCTGGCTTATAGGTGCGGTGGGTTGGCGCGAAACTCTGGTCTGTCTCGCGGGTCTCACTCTGCTAGTTTCCGTTCTGATTTATCTGCTTGTCCGCGACCCGGATCGACTTGGCGGACAACGCAGCCTTGAGGGCTCTTTGCTGGACGTCATAGGCATTCGAGCCCTTTGGCCGATCATGGCGCTGATGCTGGTCGCTTATGCGCCCGCTGCGGTGATCCGGGGACTTTGGGCGGGACCATTCTTCAGTGACGTGTACGGAGCGGATACCTCGGCAATAGGGACAGCAACGCTGGTCATGGGGCTTGCGATGGTTGTCGGCAATTTTGCATTGGGACCGCTTGATCGGATTACGGGTTCACGCAAATGGGGTGTCGTTGCAGGCGTGTTCCTTTCAGTGCTTTGTCTTGGTGCACTGGTGCTTTGGCCCGGTGTCGGGCAGTGGTCTGCGATCTGGCTTCTGGCTGGGCACGGCATGTTTGGCGCGACATTCGGGGGCATCATGTCGCATGGGCGCAGCTTCCTGCCGCCGCATCTGATCGGGCGCGGCGTGAGTTTCATCAACATGTTTGCCATCGGTGGTGCCGGCATTCTGCAATTCGCGTCACGGCCGGTGTACCGGATTGCATCAGAAGCCGGCGATCCGGCCCACACGTTCCGAATGGTGTTTCTGACATTTCTCGCGCCGCTGTGCATAGGGCTGGTGATCTATCTTTTCAGCCGCGACAATCGCGTTTAGTCAGGGTCATGGCGAACATTTCTCCAAATCTGGCCGAGGTTGAGGTCATCGCACCGAACCTCAAGCGGCGTCTGTCTGGGGTCACGACGACCGTTGTGCGGTTGGTGCCTCTGCAGGCAAGGTCTATCGCGATCGTCACGACCGGGCCGGGGTTGCCCGCTGACTTGCCACATGTGGCATTGGCCAGAATGTTCGCACTGTCGCGGAGCCGTTGGCGCGTTTGGCATGCGCGGCGCAACACTGAAATGGCGCTGGGCTTGATTTTGCGCCACGTCTTCCGACGCCGTCTGCGGCTCTTGTTTACATCGGCAGCGCAGCGTCATCACAAGCCATTCACCAAATGGCTGATCCGCCAGATGGACAGGCTCGTGGCGACCTCGCCGCAAGCGGCAAGTTATCTGGAGCGCCCTTCGACTGTGGTGATGCACGGTGTGAACTGCGAGACGTTCCGCCCGGCAGAGGACAAGGCAGCGCTTCGCAGGCAGCTTGCCTTGCCCGAGGACGCACTGCTCATTGGTTGCTTCGGCCGTATCCGCGCCCAGAAGGGCGTTGATCTGCTTGTGGATGCTGCGGTTGCGCTTTTGCCGACGCGGCCTGACGTACAGATCATTTTCACCGGGCGAGTGACCGATGATCAGCGCGGCTTTTACGATGAACAGATGGCCAGACTTGTAGCGGCTGGGTTGCAGGATCGAGTTACGTTTGCAGGTGAGTTGCCGTGGGAGCGCATAGTTGATCTGTACCGGTCAATCGATCTTTTTGTGGCACCCGCTCGCTGGGAGGGCTTTGGCCTGACGCCCCTTGAGGCGATGGCGTCGGGAGTGCCGACTGTTGCTTCGCGCGTTGGCGCGTTTGAGGCTTTGATCCGTGATGGTGAGACGGGAAGCCTTGTTCCGCGCGATGATGCAAAGGCCTTGACTGAGGCGATCCGCAACTGGGTCGATGACCCGCAACGGTTAAAGGGTGCGGGTCCTATCGCTCGCGCGCATGTGCTGGCCAACCACCGGATAGAGGGCGAAGCCGATGCGTTGGTGAACATCTATCGCGACATGCTGAGGACAGAATGACGCGGCTTAGATTTCTCATTTCGCGTGCCATGCGACAGGAAGCGCCTGTCGCGGCGCTTTCGGTCAGCAGACTGAAACTGCTTGCCGATCTGAATGAGCGCAACGTTGCCTTGGTGGGCAACGCGAGATCGCTTTCAGAGAAGGCGCTTGGCACTGAAATAGATGCTGCCGACATCATCGTCCGCATCAATAGGGCACCGATGCCTTCTGCCGTGTCGCACGGTACTCGGACCGACTGGCTGGCGCTTGCGACGTCGCTATCGGATGGTGATCTGGAACGTATCAAGCCGCATCGCATTCTTTGGATGTCCCACAAGCGCAAGCGCCTGAGTTGGAACATCGCAAACTCTGAAGGGTTTTACCTGCATCCGCTGGAAGACTACGAACGCCTGAAACAGCAACTCGGATCGCCGCCGACGACAGGTGCGATGATGATTGACCTTCTGTCGCAAAGCGGCCTCGGACGGCTCACGCTTTATGGCTTTGATTTCTTTGCAAGCCTGTCCTTGACGGGCAGCAGGACTGCGGATCAGGTCCCGCACGACTTTTCCGCCGAGAAGCGCTTTGTCGAGGACCTGATGGCGCGAGACCAGCGGATTTCCCTCACCTGAGGGTCACAGGTATTTTCCCAAACGCCGCACTGCCGCATCTTTCGCTTTTATTGCCGGAACCGATCGTTTAAGTGGCCTCTTCGGAAGTGAAGGAGACCCCAGATGGGCTACAAGGTCGTTGTTGCCGGCGCCACGGGGAATGTGGGCCGTGAAATGCTGAATATCCTGGCGGAACGTGAGTTCCCCGTGGACGAGATTGCCGTACTTGCATCGCGCAAGTCGCTCGGCACCCAAGTCAGCTTTGGCGACAAGACTCTTAAGACCAAGGATCTGGACACTTTCGATTTCACTGGTTGGGACATTGCGCTGTTTGCAGTAGGTTCGGACGCGACCAAGATATATGCTCCGAAAGCAGCGGCAGCAGGTTGCGTCGTAATCGATAACTCGTCGCTCTATCGCTACGACCCGGACGTTCCACTGGTCGTTCCCGAGGTGAACCCGGAGGCAGTAGACCAGTACAAGAAAAAGATGATCATCGCGAACCCCAACTGCTCGACGGCGCAGATGGTGGTGGCCCTGAAGCCCTTGCATGATCGTGCGAAGATCGTCCGTGTGGTGGTATCGACCTACCAGTCAGTGTCTGGTGCGGGCAAGGCTGGCATCGATGAGCTCTGGGACCAGACGAAGTCGATCTACAATCCGGTTTCGGAAGTCCCGCCGAAAAAATTCACCAAGCAGATCGCCTTCAACGTGATCCCGCACATTGACGTCTTCCTTGACGATGGCTCGACCAAGGAAGAGTGGAAGATGGTCGCGGAAACCAAGAAGATTCTCGACAAGTCGATCAAGGTAACGGCCACCTGTGTGCGTGTGCCGGTGTTCGTTGGGCATTCTGAAGCGATCAATATTGAAACCGAAGAATTCCTCGACTGGCAGGAAGCTCAAGACATCCTGCGCGAGGCGCCTGGGATCATGGTTGTCGATAAGCGCGAGCCGGGCGGATACATCACACCCATTGAATGCGTCGGCGAGTATGCAACCTACGTAAGCCGCATCCGTCAGGATTCGACTATCGACAACGGCCTGAACCTTTGGTGCGTTTCGGACAACCTGCGCAAGGGTGCGGCCCTGAATGCCGTTCAAATCGCCGAGACACTTGGGAAGCGTTGCCTGAAGAAGGGCTGAGCCAAGGCATCAGCCATATGCGAGGAACACTTGAAAGGGCACCCAAAGCGGGTGCTCTCTTGCATTTTTATCGCTGAGGCTGAACTCTGATTGCGGTGTTTTTTGGAGTTTCAGACGCGTTTGTTCTGATACCGGCTCTGCTGGCCGCCTTTTCCCTTCACGCGTAAATGATCGAAGTAATCGATCATGTGGATCGGGCCACGCTGTTTGCTTCCGGTGCGACCATCGTCAGAAAAGTTGATGTGTCTCTGCCAAAGGGGGCAAGCACGCTGGTGATTTCAGGCCTGCCAGCCGAAACCGCTGCTGGAACTTTGCGCATCTCGGTACCGGATGGTGTGAAGGTTGAGGCTACGAGCCTGATGGAAGACGGGCTGCCGGTTGAGACCGAAAGACCCAGAGCCGACTTGCAGGTTGCACAGGCCTAGGTCGACCGCCTTGACGAGATCTTGCGCACCAAGGAACTTGGAGTGGCGGGGATCAGAGCCAATGCCGAATTAGCACTGCAACAACTTTCGTTCCAGCAAGGGCTGGGTCAGAACCGGACCTTATCTGGATCGTTGGAAGACCTTCGCGCCCTGACCTTGCTGGTTGGGGAAGAAGCCGTGACTGCTCGGCAGGCCGCAGTCAGTGCAGAAGCGGAGGAAGTCACAGCTGACCTAGCCCTGAAGGGTGACCGTGAGGAGCTAGGCAGATACTCGCTGCTTTGACTGACGACACCACTAATGGCGCACAGCTAAGGCTCGATCTAGAGGCGAAGGCAAACGGGCCAGTTGAGTTGGAGATATCCACATTCAGATCAGGCCTGTGGGTGCCAATCTATGACGTATATCTGACGCGCCAAGTTGGAGCAGCGTTGACGATCAAGAGGGGAGTCATAATTGCGCAGGAAAGTGGAGAAGATTGGCGAGGCGTCGAATCGACTATCTCGACAGCACAACACTCTCAGCAAGCCGATCCTTGCAGGTTTTCGCCCGACCATCGAAGTATCGTCAGCAAGGTGGATTTGGAGAAATATCGTGCCGAGAGCGGCGAAGAAGGAGGCATTGCTGGAGTGGCGGAGCCACTTACCGAGCCTGCAGACGTAACAAGTTATTCCCCGGGCTATTCCTTGAACTATCAGGGCTAGACAATAACCTATCATTTCCCGCGCCGTGTTGACCTTCAGTTTGGAGCTGAAACACTGAGGTTGCCACTGGGAGAATTGGCTCTTGTACCTGATATCAGCGCCGTCGAAGTGCCGATGTTCGAACAGACCGCATTCCTTCAGGCCAAGTTTAAGAATGACAGCGCTGAGATACTTCTGCTCGGACTTTCCAACCTTTATCATGATGGAGCAATGGTTGGTCAGCACGACATGCCCCTGATCGCGGCAGGCGATAAGGTCAAACTCGGTTTGGGAACTATCGAGGGCATCCGTTTGAAACGTACTGAACCAGAACGAATGCAAGGGCAGGAAGGGTTGATCACCTCGTCGAACAGGCTGGACGAAGTTTGGTTGAATACTGTTGAAAACCTGACGAATGAAGACTGGCAGGTTCAGTTACTTGATCGGGTCGCCTATTCCGAGCAAAGCGACTTGACCATCTCCTACAAGGCTTCGCCGCCAGAAACTCAGTCAGACATCGAGGGACAGTGCGGCATCCTAAGATGGAATTTCGATGTGGCTGACCGGGCGAAACAGGAGATCAGGCCTGAGCAGACAGTGAGTTGGCCGGATGGGCAGGTTCTTCAGCAGGCAAAGACGACGCGACCGCGGCCCGCCACCCATCCGCTGTTCTTGAAAAGGGTTTCTGAACCGTCATGCGAAACTCGCCTGTGTCGCTGGCGGAAATATTGCTGAGCCTTGCGCCCATTTCCGAGACATCGAGCACGTTGAAACTGTTGCCAACGCCGCGCAGACGGTCGGAAAGACCGGTGCCGGCCTGTACGAATAAGACCCCGGGGCGCGTGGTGAAAGGCGCCACATGAGCCGTGTGGATATGGCCGCTAAGGACTATGTCGGCACCACTATCCGCTAAAGCGTGCAGGGCGCGTGCCGCCCCTCGCATCAGTGTCTTGTCGCTGTCTGGCGGACGTTCAAGAGGGTGGTGCATGACCGCAATGCAGGTTCTTTTCTTCTCCGACGCAAAAAGTTTGCTGACACGTGCCAGAGCGCGTCGGGGCAAATGCCCTTGTTGCCAAGCGAACCGATTGACGGTGTTAATGCCGACAACCGCGATTTCCTCGTCGTAATAGACTGGCTCGAGGTCAGACGAGATGTATCGGCGGTACCGTTGCCAAGGAGCCAGAAAGCGCACAAACAAGTTATCAAGCGGCGTGTCATGGTTGCCGGGAACCGAAAGCGTCGGCGGGACAAGTCGCTCAAGAAATGCGGACGCCTGTTCAAACTGCCAGTGGCGGGCCCGCTGGGTGTAGTCCCCGGAAATCACCACGAGGTCAGGATTCAGCCCGTTGACGGCTTCAACCAACGGCCTGACCAAGGAGTGTGAGATACGGCCAAAATGGAGGTCAGAGAGATGGACAATACGTCTCACGCGACCTTCTCCGGAAGGATGATCCTGAGTGCATCCTGATGGATGCGAAACTTCAGAGGCGTAGTCATACTGCACTTTTCTCCGTCGAAGGCGACCAACTCGCGACGATGGCGGGTGGAGACGGTGATCTCTTCGGCATCGATCAGGTCGACATCTCGACCGACGACGAGCTTGTGTCGGACTAGTCGCCAAGCAAGGCGAAACAACGCAGCGCGGCTGGAACCGTGAGCGATGAACATGGCAAAACGGTCGTCGCTGATGGCCTGCGCGCCGATAAGGCCAAACTGTTCAAGCTGATACGCAGACCGCGCAATGAAAAGCAGCGGGCTGCGTACGGTGCGCGTGCGTCCATCTGCGGTGATCGTCAATCGGCGTGGTGACTGAAAGCGGATGAATGTCTTGATGACAGACCAGTAGGCAGCAATCCGGCTGCGGCCAAAGCGTGCATATGTGTCTTCGCGCTCGCGAAGGATCTGGGGATATATTCCCACGCTGGCATTGTTGAGAAAGGGCTGACCGTTCACCTCTCCAACCGAGATTTCGTGAGGTGTACCGGACAGGATTGCACCAGCCGCCACAGCCGGGTCTTCCGACAGGCCGATACCCCGGGCGAAATAGTTGAAAGTCCCCAGTGGAAGGACAGCAAATCTTACGTCCTTGCCGAGCAAAACAGAGGCGACACCTACCGCGGTGCCATCGCCGCCAGCAGCAACGATAGTGCCAAATCCATCTGCCAGGGCGTCTTCGACAGCTTTATCGATAGATGAACCTCGATCCCATTCCCGCAGAGTTGCGCCGGGGCCAAGGGCCTCCATAGCTTTTTTTATTGCCGCTCCGTCGCGACTGTTAAGTCCTGAACCTGGATTGGCCAAAACGCAGATTCGTTCGGATGTCTTTGGCGGCATTCTGACCTGCGTGACGTAGTTTCCTTGCACAACCGCCGAAAGTTGTTCCGGTTCCATCGCCTGCGTCTACCGGCATCAAGCAACCAGACGAACACTAGCTTGCAACGCGAAACCTTGGGTCTGCATGTGCACAGAGGATGGAAACATTCTGCCGTAGCGGAGCGTTAGTTCGAGTTGCTCAAACCCTGCTTCTGCGGCGGGCATCAGGGGCCGGATCGCGGGCCAAGTACATAGCTGCAATTCCTGCCCGCCGAATAGCCTGAGCACAAATCCTTCAGCGCGCAGGAGATGCTGAAGTTCTACCCAGCCAGTCGCATCGCGGCAAATAAATGCCAGACGCTGCACCACAGTGGGCGGAGGAAAAAGGGCTGCACGAAGGATCGCGCGAAGTTCATCCGAGGGCATTGTTCCGTGGTCGCGTGCAAGACGACCCAAAGCAAGCAGCAGATCGTCAGGCAGATCGACGGAAACTGGAACATCCTTCACCATAGGCAAAGGATGTCCGATTCTGGTTAAGGAACTCTGGGCAACCGAGGTCAGATAGCCGCCCGACAGGGCTTCTGGACCGAAGCCCGATTTCAGATCGGCTCGAACCGCGCAGTCAGCGGGTCGTACTGCTCCAGACTGCCATCACCAATGTCGTTCCAAAGTCCGTGCAGGGTGATTTCATCTTTCTCGACGAGCGACCTCACAAAGGGGAACGACATCAGGTTTTCAAGGCTGATCAGAATTGCTTCCTTTTCAAGCGCCTCTGTCCTGGTTGCTGTGTCGGCAATGTCTTTGACTCGGTCGTAACCCGGTCGCAGCATATCCATCCAGCGGCCAACAAAGCTCGACTTTTCCTCGAGATGCGGCGCGTGGCCAGTACACATGTCCTCACAGCCTTTGACGCCGCCGCAGCTTGAGTGACCAAGCACGATGACATGCGCGACCTTAAGTGTCGTCACGGCATATTCGACGGCCGCTGAAGTGCCATGGTATTCGCCATCCGGATTGTAGGGCGGGACGAGGTTCGCGATATTGCGATGAATGAAGAATTCGCCTTGGTCTGCGCCGAAAATCGACGTGACGTGCACGCGTGAGTCGCAGCACGAAATGACCATTGCGCGGGGTCTCTGGCCATCTTCTGCCAGACGTTTGTACCATGCCTTGTTTTCTACCCATGTCGTTGCCTTCCAGCCGTGGTAGCGCTGGATGAGGTAAGTTGGCAGAGGTTTGGCTTTGTTCATCGTCAGTCCCTTCCTGCTTCGCGCGCATCTCTAGAGTTCGTGGCGATCATATTCGAGCACATTCTTACGGCTCTGCTTTTGGCTAGCCACTATTAGTGTGCACTTGCAGGCCGCGATTCAAGGGATAGGTTGGGAACCAGTTTATTCGGATACCGGGACATCATGACTGATTTCGCCTTTGCTGCGTCAAGTACGCCATCGTTGCCGCTTTACCTTGTCGAGGATTCGAATCTGGCGGAGGCTCTAAACGGCCTTGCTTCGCGGCCCCGTCGGTGGCTGGAAGCCTGCTCCTTCAAGGGTGCACTCGGCCAAGTTGTTGTTCTACCTGGGGAAACAGGTGCGCCCGTTGGCGCAGTGTTCGGCATGGGCTCGGCGCTCACCCGAAGCCGGGGCCGTTTTCATCTGGCACAAGCCGCTGCAGTGCTGCCGGAAGGTGTGTGGCATCTTGAGGGAAACCTGTCTCCCGAGGAAGCGGAAGAAGCCGCGCTGGCGTGGGCGCTCTCATCCTATCGGTTTGACCGATACAAAACCGCGAAACCCCAAAGAGCGATGCTTAAGCTGCCGGCAAGTGTGAACGAGGCGCGTATCAAAGCCATAGCTGCCGGCGAGTTTCTGACGCGCGACCTGATCAATACGCCTGCATCCGATATGAGTCCGATCGAGCTTGAGGCTGCCGCGCGGGCTATGACTCGGGAATTTGGTGCCAGTTGTGAAGTCATCATCGGTGAGGATCTGATCGCCCAGAATTTCCCGATGATTCATGCTGTCGGGCGCGCGTCAACGCGTGCGGCACGGCTGATAGACTTGCGCTGGGGCGACAGCGGGCCAAGTCTGACCTTGGTCGGAAAAGGTGTGTGTTTCGACACGGGCGGTCTGAACATCAAGACTGGCAGCTTCATGACCCTGATGAAGAAAGATATGGGGGGCGCAGCTACGGTTCTTGGTTTGGCGCGGATGATCATGGCACTTGGCCTGCCTATGCGTCTGCGCGTTCTTGTCCCGGCAGTCGAGAATGTGATTTCCGGCAACGCGATGCGTCCGAAGGACATTCTGACAAGCCGCAAAGGTCTGACAGTCGAGGTCAACGATACCGATGCGGAAGGAAGGTTGGTGCTGGCAGACGCGCTGGCACTTGCCGACGAAGAGAAGCCCGATCTGATTATCTCGATGGCGACGCTCACTGGGGCGGCGCGGACCGCCGTCGGTCCAGATTTGGCGCCGTTTTATGCGGACGACAATCAGTTTGCGGAGACTTTGTCACGGGCTGGCGCGCGCGTCGCCGATCCGGTTTGGCGAATGCCATTCTGGACACCATATGAAAGCGTGATCGAGCCAGATATTGCCGATCTGGACAATGCACCTGGCTTTGGTTTCGCGGGTTCGATCACGGCCGCCTTGTTCTTACGTCGGTTCGTGACGGACAGCCCCTCGTATGTGCATTTCGATATCTATGGCTGGCAACCGACTTCCGCGCCCGGCCGTCCAAAGGGTGGTGTGGGGCAGGGCGCGCGCGCGTTGTTGGAAGCTTTGCCCGAGGTGTTGAAGGTATGACCGATCGTCGGATCACGCCGGCTAATGGTCGCGTTGCGCATGTGTCTCTTGAAGGCAGTGTTGAAGTGCTGAAGCTTGTAGAGGGTGAATGGGCGACAGTTGTGCAGCCACTTTCCGACCTGCTTGCGGCTCCCGGCGGTGCGCGTGACCGTCAGGCCTTGATGGGTGACCGACTGCTGGTCTTGGAGCGGCGCAATGGCTATGCCTTTGTCCAAGCCGAAAAAGATGGATATTGCGGCTATGTTGCCGAATTAGACCTGGGGCCAGACCTCCGACCTACGCATTGGGTCTCGGTTCCGGCAACCCACATCTATGCGAGCGCGACTATCAAAAAGATCGAACTCGGACTTCTGAGCCTTGGCGCAAAGCTTACGATCCAAAATGTCGACGGGAAGTTTGCCGAGACGTCCGACGGGCGCTTTGTGCCGGCAATGCACCTGTCGCCAATGTCGAGCCGACTGAGTGACCCAGCCTTGGTCGCTGAGATGTTTCTTGGCACACCCTATCTCTGGGGTGGCAACAGCCGCAGCGGAATAGACTGTTCTGGCGTAGTGCAGGCCGCGTTGCTTGCTTGTGGAATTGCCTGTCCCGGCGACAGCGATCTTCAGTACGAGGCGTTGGGTACTGAGTTGCCCGAAGGATCGGTTTATCGCAGAGGTGATCTGTTTTTCTGGAACGGGCACGTCGCGATGGCAGTCGATGCCCAACGTATTGTCCATGCGAATGGCTTCCGTATGGCTGTCACTTACGAAGGTATTGCTGATGCGCTGCAACGAGTGGCCAAGCAGGAAGGGCCTGATGCATTCTTAGGAGTGCGTCGGCTTTGATTTCGGGGGAAAACGCCCTTTAGGCCGGGTTCAGTCGACTGGCCGGATCAGCTTGCGTTCAAGGTCTCGCAGTACTGCAGCTAGGTCGTGGCCGCGTTTCAGGATCTGTCCATCCATGCCGTAGAGAGCGTACATCCCCTGGCGGGAACGAAGCCGAGGCGTCTTTTCGATGCGGTAGAGTGGATATTCGGCCGTGCGCCGAAAGACCGAAAAGACTGCCCTCTCCCTGAGGAATGACATCGCGTAATCGCGCCATTCTCCAGCGGCAACCATCCGGCCATAGAGACCCAGTATTGTACCAAGTTCCAAGCGGTCAAAGGCGACCTGCTCGGGCAAGGGCATTGCGGAAGGAAAGGGTGTCGGTGACTGAACCGTCATGATTCAATGTTACGCTGGTTTTCGATCAAATCAAGTCGCCCGAAATTAGCCACAAAATGACCTTTGCAGGGCCGTGATCCGACCTGCGAATCGCCGCCATCAAAAGCGAATTTGAAATCAGCGAGAGACGCTAGGTTCCGGCGGCGCGGCCAACAGCCCCCACCCAGATCGCACCGTCGGAACCGTTTCCGCCAAGCCCCGCTCAGGCCCTAGCCTAAGCGGGGTTCTTTCTTTTTGTGGCAAGATCAGCCGCAATAGACCCGGCTGATGACTCCATTTGCGTCGATCACAAAGTTGATCCGGCCGCCTGAGTAATCCATGGTCGCAGCA
>JBATMT010000411.1:0-1939 GCA_049289975.1 Paracoccaceae bacterium
CCCCCCACGCCGGGATCAAGTACCTCGCCGAATTCTCGCGCATATACATGACCCGAGTAGTTCGCCGCCGCAATGATGCCCGGCGCAAAGCAATCACCGATACGCGTCACCGACTGTATGCCTGCGTCCGCCCACTCTGCCTCACGTTCAGAAAGTTCCAGCCAGAGCCCGTCGGTTGGAAGCCTGGACGTCACCGTGATCAGCGATTCGCAATCGATGCGCGAAACGCGATCGGTGTAGACACAGGCCAATTCCAGTCCGGTCGCGTCACGGCCAGCCAGAGCCTGAGCTGTGACAATACGTACGTTCAGGTCCAGAAGGCGTTTCTGGATTCGACCCTGTTCCAGCGTATGCTGCGAGAAGGGCGCCACTTGCGCCTCGGGTGTGACGAAGATGACTTCGCGGCCAGATTTGGCTGCAACCTCTGCCATGATGCTGCCCATGTAGAACCAGTCGTCATCAAACACCACTACCGGGCCCTCCCCCTTAAGGGTCGCGACGCCTTGGGCCATGATGTGGTCTGGTGTGAGCACCTGCCCTGCTGACAGAAACGCCAACGGATGGTTATGCGTGCGTCCAACACCGTCGTTGCGCCATTTTGCGCCTGTCGCGACCGCAACATGCGGGATGCCATAGGCCAGCACGTCGTCTGCAGTCAGCGGGCTTTGCAGATACATCTGTGCGTTCGTCATGGTCTTGAGCTGCCCAAGTCGCCAATCCCGCACACGACCCCATGCTGCCAGGCCCGGCAAGCGAGCTTCGAGGCTAACGCGGCCTCCCCACTCCTGCCCTGCCTCGGCAAGTGTCACTTCAACACCGCGCGATGCAAGTGCGCGGGCTGCTTCCAGACCGGCGGGGCCACCACCGACGATCAGCGCGCTTTCAGGAGCCTTGACCGGAGCAATGCGTTCCGGGTGCCAGCCGCGCCGCCACTCCTCGCCAACTGTGGGATTCTGGGTGCAGCGCATGGGCACACAGGTGTTGTCGCCGGATGTGCAGATATTGCAGCCGATACATTCGCGGATATCGTCGATGCGGCCCTCTTCGATCTTCTTTGGCAAGAATGGGTCGGCGATAGATGGTCGGGCTGCGCCGATCAGATCAAGTATACCTTTGCGGATAACACGGACCATGCTGTCGGGTGAGGTATAGCGACCCACGCCGACAACCGGCTTTGTCGTGACCGACTTGACGAAGGATGTGTATTTCTCCTGAAATCCTTCGTCAGAAAACCGTGATGTCTGGCTGTCATTGGGCCAGCCGGAAAGGTTTACGTCCCAAACGTCGGGCACGTCTGCCAATGCCGCGATGATGTCACGCCCTTCAGCTTCGCTGGTTATGCCCGCTGGCCCCAGCAATTCGTCGACGGCCAGACGAACGGCCAGTGCGCAGCGGTCGCCAATTGCATCGCGCGTATCTTCGATGACTTCGCGGAAGAGCCTGAGCCGGTTTTCAAATGATCCGCCATATTCATCAGTGCGGTGGTTGTGCCGCCGCGACAGAAAGTGCTGGAGGATGCTCATGTCATGCCCGGCATAGACATAGATGATGTCAAAGCCAGCGTCCTTCGAGCGGATTGCTGCGTCGCGATACCAGCGGCGTAGTTCGCGGATGTCGGACTTGTCCATCCCACGTGCCTGTACAGGGTCGCCAACATCGGCAATGACATGAGACGGCGCAAGGGGCACCATGCGGCTGAAACGGTTGGTCGTGTGAAGCCCACTGTGCACCAACTGAATGGCTGCGAGGCTTCCATGTTCATGGATCTTCTCGGTGACAAGCTGCATGGCGGGCTTGTCGGCAGCATCCCAGAACCGCCCTTCGTTTGCGGGCGAATGCTCGGACGACGGGTGAATCTCGGCCTCTTGCGTTGAAATCACGCCCCAGCCGCCTTCTGCCTTGATGCCGCGCATATAGGCTTCGGCATTCGGGTAACGGT
>JBATMT010000412.1:0-4025 GCA_049289975.1 Paracoccaceae bacterium
GTTCGAGCTTGGGGCGGCGGACGGCGCCAGCAAAGCAAACCTGCGTCACGCCTTCGTCGGCGAGCCGTTCAAGAAAGGGCACCAGCCGTTCGATGCGGAAGCGGATCGGATCGTGGCCGGGAACGTCGGTTGGAAAACCCTCCATCTCGGCCACGCAGAAGGCTGCGCCCTGATCGGTGAGCGCCTTGGCGAGGATGCCGGGCAGCGCGCCTTGCCCGGCAATGAGAGCGGTTTTGCTCATCGCGGCGCGAGGAAGGAGCGGTCCGACGGTCCGAGAATGAAATCAAGCACTTCGCGGACGTACTTATTGTCGCTGCCTTCGTCGGCACGGGCGCGTGCGCTGTCACGGAACGAGCCGGTGCCGAGATCGTGGAGAAGGTCGCGCAGCGCGTGCAGATCGCCACGGTCGGCGCCGCGACGCTTGAGGCCGACGAGGTTCAGACCGTCAAGCAGACCGCGCGGACCTTGGACAAGGCCATGCGGAATGACATCGGCGGTAACCATGGTGACGGCGCCGATCATCGCGCCGTGGCCGATGCGGACGAACTGGTGCACGCCGGACAGGCCGCCGACGATGACCTCGTCTTCGAGGATGCAATGCCCGGCGATGGCGACGGAGTTGGTGAGGATGACGCGGTTGCCGATCTGGCAGTCATGGGCGACATGCGAGCAGGCCATGAACAGGCCGCCGTCGCCGACGCGGGTGATGCCGCCACCGCCTTCGGTGCCGGTGTTCATCGTGACGTTTTCACGGATGCGGTTGTTGGCACCGATGATCAGACGGGTGCGTTCGCCCTTGAACTTCAGGTCCTGCGGCACCTGCCCAAGCGAGGCGAACGGATAGACGACTGTGCCCGCGCCGATGTCGGTCCAGCCGGTGACGGAGACGTGGCTTTTGAGTTCGACGCCTTCAGCAAGGGTGACTTCCGGCCCGATCAGGCAAAAAGGCCCGATGTGGCAGCCCGCGCCGATCTTGGCGCCCGCCTCGATGACGGACGACGGATGGACGGAGGCTGTCGGGTCAATGGACATGCGGCTTAGTCCCTGAGGTCCATCATCGCGGCGATCTCGGCCTCGGCGGCGGTCTGGCCGTCAACCGTGGCAAGGCCGTGGAACTTCCAGATCTTTCCGCCGCCGCGCTTGACGGTCATGGTCAGCTTGAGCACATCGCCCGGCACGACCATGCGGCGGAACTTGCAGTTGTCGATCGAGAGGAAGTAGGTCAGCAGGTCGCGCCCGACCACATCCATCGAGATGCCGACGAGGACGGCGGCCGCCTGTGCCATCGCCTCGATGACCATGACGCCGGGCATGATCGGCTTGGCCGGGAAATGGCCTTGGAAGTGCGGCTCGTTGTAGGTGACGTTCTTGATGCCCACGCAGCCCTTGTTGGGCACGATGTCGACGACCTTGTCGATCAGGAGAAACGGATAGCGGTGCGGAATGATCCGCTGGATAAGGTCGAGATCGGCCTCGGTCGGCGCGTCGGTCATCATCGTCTGCATCTCCCCCTGAGGCTTGGACGTTGGGTCTTGCTAGCAATAAGGGCGCGGGCTGGCAAGCTTGGCGGAGGCGGCGGCCCCCGGAAAAGCTGCGTCAGGGCAAGGGTTTGTCACCGAGAGTCTTGTCGATGGCGGCGATCATATCGGTGGTGGCGTCGATGGAGCGGACCGAGAGGAAGATGGCGCGACTGTCGAGGATGGCCAGCGCGCCACGCTCTTGCATGACCTTGCCCATGATCGGAAGTGCTGCCTGGAAGAAAGCCTGACGGTCATCGTCGCGCTTCTTGGTGTGGTCGCGGGCCTTTGCATCCTGGGCCTGGCGGATGCCGGTGACGCGGGTGTCGAATTCGTCGGCGAGTTTGCGGAAATCGGCAGCGGCCATCGTGGCACGACGTTCGGTCAGCGACTTTTCCTCGGCGGTGAGCGCGGCTTCGATCTTGCGGTTCTCGGTCTGAAGGTCTTGCGATTGCTTCTCGAGGTCGGCTTCGGCGCGCTTGCCCCAGAGGGACTCGGCGAACAGGCGGTCCTGATCGACGGTCAGAAAGGCGATGGGCGCTGCGGATTGCGCAGCCGACGGGGACGCTGCCGGATCGCTTTGGGCGGACACGGGGTTTGTGGCCGCCCAAAGCGCCAGACATGCAATCAGGGCGGCGCGAAAGCGCATGGTCAGAACTTCGTCGAGATCGTCAGATCGAAGGCCTGTTCCTTGTCGTAGGTTTCCTTGCTGAGAGCCTTCGAGAAGTTGAAGCGCAACGGACCAATGGCCGACGTCCAGAAGATCGAGAAACCGATCGACGAGCGGACGTGCATCGTGTCGTCAACAGTACCCGGATTGTCGAGGCCCCAGACTGAGCCCATGTCGGCGAAGAGGCCGCCGGTGAGGCCGTATTCTTCGGGAAGGCCAATCGGGAACTGGGTTTCGACGCGGGCCGCCCAGAACAGGTTGCCGCCGAGGGCGTCTTGATTGACGGCCGTAAGGTCGCGCGGACCGTAGCCGTTGGCCTCAAAGCCGCGGACATTGTTGTTGCCTGTGAAGCGGTCGACGATCCGCGAACCGACGCCTTTGGTCGTGACGGCACCACCCTCGAACTCGGCGCGAAGGGTCACATCATCATGGAGGATGCGGGTCTCGTAGGTCGCGGATGCGGAGGTCTTGATCGAGTCAATGTCGCCACCAAACCCGGCGAAGTCCTGACCAAAAGTCAGCAGCAGCTTGCTGTTGGGATCCAGCGATGCAAGGCGCGTGTCATAGCTGACGGTGTAGCCAATCGCGCTGGTCACAAGGGCGCCGCGTGCGGCTTCTGCTTGAAGGATGGTCGACGAGTTGGTGTTGACCTTGAGCAGTTCGTCGCTGGACGCGCGGTAGCGCAATTCAAGGCGCGTCCGCTCGGCAATCGGGAATTCGAGCGAGGGAGACACCCCAAAGCGCTTTGTCGAATAGGCGGAGTTCGATTTGTCGGTGGTGCTGTACCAGCTGGAAAACTTGAACTTCAGGTCACGGTCAAGAAGCTGAGGTTCGACGAAGTCGATCGAGCTGTCCTTGTTGTCAGCGGTCGTGCTGATCTTGACGCCGACAAACTGGCCGCGTCCAAGGAAGTTCGATTCCGAAAGCCCGATGTTGAAGCCAATGCCGTCTGTAACGCTGTAGGACGCACCAAAGTTGAGCGAGCCGGTTGGCTGTTCCTCGACGTTGACGTCGACGATGACGCGGTCTTCGGCGGTGCCCTGACGGGCGTTGACGTCGGCGGTCTTGAAGAAGCCAAGCGCGCGGATGCGTTCGGCGCCCTGACGGATTTCGGCGGCGCTGAAGGGGTCGCCTTCAACGGTGCGGAACTGGCGGCGCACGACCTTGTCGAGGGTCGTGGCGTTGCCTTCGATGTCGATCCGCTCGACAAAGACGCGCGGGCCTTTGGTCAGGACGAAGGACACATCAAGCGTCTGGTTCGCCTCGTTGCGGGTGATGCGCGGCTCGATGGCGACGAAATCAAGGCCCTTCTTGACCGCAACCGCTTCCATGCGGGAGATCGTGGTGTCGATGGCGGTGGGCGAATAGGTCACGCCGGACCGGATGCGCACGGCATTTTCGAAATCGGCCGTGTCGATGCCGGGATATTCGCTGGAGACGGCGACCTTGTTGAACTTGTAGCTCAGACCCTCGCGAATGTTGAACGTCAGGAAGAAGCCATCGCGTTCACGCGAGAATTCTGACGAGACGCCAAGCACTTGCGCGTCGATATAGCCGCGCGAGCGGTAGAAATCGATCAAAAGCTGTTTGTCGACCGTGGTGCGGTCGGCCACGAACGTGTCGCGCTGGATGATCGTGCGGAAGATCCCTGCCTGTTTGGTCTCAAGCACCTGACGCAGGCGACGGTCGGAAAAGGCGCGGTTGCCAGTGAAGGACAGACGCTCAACCTCGGTCACCTTGCCTTCGCGAATCTCGAACACGAGATCGACGCGATTGTCGCCGCGATTGATGACCTTGGGTTCGACACGGGCCGCGAGACGCCCGGCGAAGGTGTAGGC
>JBATMT010000413.1:0-2309 GCA_049289975.1 Paracoccaceae bacterium
GACCGGGCGCTTGCGATGGTTGGCGCGGACGCCCCAGTGTCAGAACCGCTAGTGTCAGCGATATGAGACTGCACAGCGCGATGGCGATGACCATCGGCAGGGCGGTCCCGTCGAAGAACACACCCCCTAGGGCAGCGGCCGCTCCGGCGGCAAGCATCTGAAGCGTGCCGCCCAGCGAGGAGGCAAGACCGGCCAGATCGCCATGATCGTCAAGCGCCATCACCATTGTGGTCGGCATCACAAGGCCAAGGCAGGCGTTGCCAAGCAGGAGCCCGCCGATGATGACCGGGAGCGCGGCAAACCCCGACGCGACCAGAAAGCTGAGGGCGACGGCGCAGACTGCAAAACCTGCGGTGGCCCACAGCACGACACGGCGCGCGCCGAAACGCTCGCCCAGTCCGGCGGCCATCTGGCTGGAGGCGAAGAAGCCGATCGCGTTCAGCGCGAAGGCCAGCGAGAATTGCGTCGGCGTCAGGCCGTATTGGCCGGAATAGACGAAGCTTGCCGAGGCGATGAAGACCAGAAAGCTCGCCATGCCAAAGCCGCCGATGAAGGTCAGTCCCATGAACATCGGGTCGGTGAGAAGCCCGCGCGCGCCCTTGAGGAGCGAGCCCATATGGACGGGAACCCGATCCTCGGGTCTCAGGGTTTCGGGTTGCAGGAAGATGGTCATCAGCAGGCTGAGCACGGCGGCGATTGCCAGCACGAGGAAGATGCCGCGCCAGCTGCCAAAGGCGATGATGGCGGACCCGGCAAGCGGGGCCAGCATTGGCGAGACCGAGATGACGAGCATGATCAGCGCCATCAGGCGCGTGGCCTGATTGCCGGTCAGCATGTCGCGGATGATGGCGCGCGGCACCACCATGACGACAGCGGCACCAAGCCCCTGAAGGAAGCGCCAGACCTGAAGGCTGCCGACGCTTTGCGCGAAGTGACAGCCGAGCGAGGCGATGATGAAGATGATCAGGCCGGTGATGAGCGGCTTCTTGCGCCCGGCCTGGTCCGCCCAGGGGCCATAGATCATCTGTGCGACGCCGAAGGCCACGAAGAAGGCGGTCACCGTCGTCTGGACCGAGGTTTCAGACGCCGAAAGGCTGGCGGCGATGTCAGGCATCGCCGGGAGATACATGTCGATGGCAAAGGGGCCAACGGTCGACAAAAGCCCCAGCACGATGGCGGGACGGAGAAGGGATTGGGTCATGATAGGTTCCTGTTCGCGGTAACGGATGTATAGGAAAAGCCGGAGAGGGGAAAGGTGGGCGCGCGTCGTGTGCAGCAGCCTTGCGGGAAGATGCCGGAGGAAGGGCAGGTGGCGGGGCGATGCCCGCCCTACGGGTTTGTTACTGCCGCCTTGGTGACGTGAGGGGGATTTCGCTCTGGCACCCGGCGGATGGGCTGTCTATCACAGGATCAACAGGATGGAGAGCGCGATGGCCGAGATTTTGCAGCACTTGCCGATGTTGGTTCTGCTGATGGTGATCGGCGCGTTTTCCGGGGTGATCTCGGGGCTTCTGGGCGTAGGCGGCGGTATCGTGCTGGTGCCTGCGTTCTTCTATGCGTTCTCTTCGCTCGGCTATGGCAGCGAGACGCTGATGCGGGTGTGTATCGCCACCTCGCTCGCGACAATCATCGTGACTTCGATCCGGTCGGTGCAGGCGCACAACAAACGGGGTGCGGTGGACTGGGGGATTCTCAAGGGCTGGGCGCCGGGGATGGTGGTCGGCGCGGTCGCTGGCGGGTTTGCCGTGTCGCACCTCCAGACGACGGCCTTGCAGGCGATCTTTGGCGGACTGGCTCTGGTTGTGGCATTATACCTTGGGCTTGGGCGGGCGGAGTGGCGGTTTGCCGACAATATGCCGGGGGCCATCGGGCGCAGCATCCTGTCGCCGCTGGTGGGCTTCCTGTCGGTATTGATGGGGATCGGCGGCGGCAGTTTCGGGGTGCCGCTGATGACGCTGTTTGGCGTGCCGATCCATCGGGCGGTGGCCACGGCTTCGGGTTGGGGCGTGGCGATTGCCTTGCCGTCGGTGGCGCTGTTCCTGTTCACGCCGGTCGAGAATGCGCCGCCCTATACGGTGGGTGTGGTCAACATCCCGGCCTTTGCGCTGATCATTGCGACATCGTTGCAGACGACGCCCTACGGGGTGAAGCTGGCGCATTCGATGGACCCCAAGCCCCTGAAACGGGTGTTTGCCGGGTTTCTCGCGCTGGTCGCGCTGAACATGCTGCGCAAGGCGGTGGGATGGTAACGGGGCAGGCGCTGGGCGGGCGTGGCTGGCTGAGATTTCCTGCCGATGCCGGGTCGCTGG
>JBATMT010000414.1:0-2708 GCA_049289975.1 Paracoccaceae bacterium
GGGTGGCTGAAGTCGTCAATCTGCGACTGGCGCGCAAAACGCAAAAGCGCGAAGAAGACCGTCGGTTGGCCTCCGAGAACTCTGCCCGGCATGGTCAAAGCAAAGCGGTCAAAACGCTGCATGAAGCCAAGGTACTGAAGGCCGAAACGACGCTTGATCAGCATCGACGTGATCCAAAGTGACGCGGCCAATCAAGCGGTCCCTGACACTCAACGGCCATCGGACCAGCGTGTCGCTGGAAGCAGAGTTCTGGGAGGCATTCCGCGAGATTGCCGAACGTCGCGGATCGACCTTCAACGCACTTGCTGCGGAAATTGATGAAGGGCGCGATATGCAGATCGGGCTGGCGACAGCCATCAGACTGTTCGTACTAGCCGATTTGCGCCAAGTAGCCGGACGATAGATGCGGCCCCTTTTTTGCGGCCGAGTGGCTATTTTCCCGACCTGCGTGGCTGCCTTGTTGCCTGTCTCGCTTCAAACAGCCCTGTCGCATTCAGGTCCGGGCCGAAGATTTCCAGCAGTTCCTCTCGTGAAAGGGAGGGCTCTTGGCGTCGGGGCCGAAACAAGGACCTGTGCCAGTTCCACGATGGAATCGCGATCCTCAAATGGTGGAGGTTTTGCACCATGTCTGGATTCTCGGAGTCACCGAACCTGTTAGAGAGCATTTGCAGACACCTCCACTTATCGTGGCTAAGCTTGAGCGATTCCCCGCCTTTCATGCGGCAAGATTGCGGCTAACCGTGCCACATTTGTGCGCCGCCCATATTAATCCGCAGTTAAAAGCAGCCGTACAAACGTCAGCGTGGCAGAAAAGTCAGGTGAATTCCGTCTGCAGAGCGCACGGTCAGTCTGGCCACGGGAACAGGCACCGCCGAGGCACTTGCGATGACCTTGTAGTCTCGAAGGATATGCGCCAACACCAGCGGGCCTTCTATCATGGCGAACGCAGCCCCGACACAGACCCTTGGCCCTGACGAAAAGGGAATGTAGGCCGAACGTGCGGAAATCTTTCCATCGAGCGTGCTCCACCGATCAGGCTCGAACTCGTCGGGGCGTTGCCACAAGCGTTCGTGCCGATGCAGGTGCCAAGGCGACAGAACAATCTGCGCGCCCTTCTCGATAGCTCGACCTCTGAGTTCAATCGGGCAACGATTTTCGCGGACCATCATGGGAACGGGGGGATAGAGGCGCAAGGTTTCGCGGAACGTGTCGCGGATCAGGTCAAGACAGGACATATCGGCAAGGCTCGGCGTGTCGGGCAGGCTCGCAGCTTCGACGGCGCAACGATCCTGAATTTCGGGATGGGTCGCCAGCAGATAGAGCGCCCACGACAGCGCCGACGCCGAAGTTTCGTGGCCTGCCAGCAAGAAAATGGCCACCTGATCAACCATTTGTTCGACGGTGAAGAGCTTGCCGGATTGCGGGTCGGGCGTAGTCATCAGGCGGGTCGCGAGATCTTGTGGCGCGCGGCGTTCCGAGATTTCGGTGATGCGCGTAACTGTCATCTGCGTAATCAGGGAACGGATGCGGCGGGCGCTGGCCTTGGTCTTGCGGCGGTGAAATCGCGGAAACCAACGTGGAAGTTTCAGCAAGGCACCTAGGTTAAGCAGTGGCTGGCTGCGCTGAAAAATCTGAAATTCGGCAAAGAGCTTTTGCGCCGCTTCATTCTCGATCGGGACCGAAAAAAGCGTCCGGAAAATGATATCAGCAGCGACATGGCTCATCGCGGCCTCTACCTCGACGGTTTTACCTTGGGATTGGGCCAATCGTTGAACGGCGGCGACGGCCGCAGCCTGCATGGCCGGGAAAACGTCGCGCAGGCGACCGCTTTCAAAGGCCGGATCGATAATGCGCCTTTGGGCGCGCCAGTCCTCTCCGTTGGCGACAAACACCGAATTGCCTAGAAGCGGTCGGAGTCCCTCGATCAGGCGTTCCGATTTCGGGAACTGGTCTGGGCGTTCCTTCAAGATCAGATCGACGATGCCGGGATCGTTGCACATGTAGGACCGGAAGGCCGGCGACCGGAACTCTGCCATCCAAGCGCGGTACAGGCGTTCGGGCTGCGCAGAGAGGATATCAGCCCGGAAAAGCTGCAGATAGCGCCACAAGGACACCTGATCAGCGCGCGGTGTAGGCTTCGGTGCGGTCATTGGACCAGTCCGAACGGATTGACAGGACGTTCGATACGGCTTTGCGAGGGGGCACGGTTCGCAAACCGCGCGCCCAATGTACGGGGTCCGGCGGTAATGGCGAAATAGTCATAGTCCCCCGGTCGATCAAAGGCGCAAAGATACTGGAAATGCAGGCGGAAGAACTTCCAGCGCAGACGGTTCCAGCGTTCAGCCGACAGCGTCTGTGTGAATGCTGCCGACAATACCAGCGGCCAGAGCTTGCCAGTTGATGCCATGCCTGAAACCGAGACGGGATCGCACAGCGCAAAGGCGCAGCCGTCGCCGGGGGCGCTGACGTCCACCCAAGTGAGGCGGCTTTCATTCGATAGACAGGCAAGGTCGGTGCGCAGGCGTTCAGCGTTGGGCAGGAACGAGACCATCGGCACGACATGGCCAAGCGACAGAAAGCCAAGCTTGCCGTCCGGCACCAAAGGCAAGCGGTACAGATCGGCAAGGGCGGAAATGGCCAGATGAACGCCGGACGAGTGGCCCACTACCAGCACTTCGTCCCAATCGCCCTGCAACGCCAAGCGGATC
>JBATMT010000415.1:0-4973 GCA_049289975.1 Paracoccaceae bacterium
GCATATATGCGTCCTGCCGCCTTTGACACGTCATAGAACTTGACCCTGTCGTCGTCCCACCATTCGCCCAGTCGCCGCGCGGCTTCGGCGAGGTAGGATTCACAGATAACGTCGTAGTTGGTTCCCTTGCTTTGTACCTCCTCGACAAACTCGATCGCCGCTAGCGGGTCTTCTGACAGCAGCGCAGAACAAAGGGCGTCGATTTCTGCATGCGACGGCAAAAGGGAAGCTGGCAAAGTCTGATTCAAACTGGAAGCAACACGCCGCACAACTTCATGAGCAAGCGAGTGAAGTGCGTGTTCGGGTAATGTCTTGCGAACAGCCTCGACTTCGGAAATTGCGATGCGCACGACATTCTGATCGAGGAAAACAGCACCTGACACGTCGCGCACCCCCCTTGTATTCATCGAACATATGTTGTCACAAAGTTCAACCGTCACAGAAGGTCGTTTTTGCGCGACTCTTATCGGCTCAAATATATATCTCTGAAAAATGAAGTGGCAAGAAACGATTGCCAGCGTTGACGCGCAATACGTTCCCAAGGCCAACGGCCTGTTGTCGCTGAGATGCGTCGGAACTGGCAGAGTAGTGTTTTTGCTACAGTAAGACCGGCGCCTCCCAGCAAAATATGGATCAAAGCATGTCAATCCCGCTGTTAGTTTGCGCGTCCGGATGGCGCTCAGAATCCACCCTAGCGGGTCTATTTGGTGAGGCAGGACAAGCTTTTTCTAGCTTTTCGCAGGCTCGCAAATGCCAGCGTCCAGATAGATCCGCAACCACGGCGTGAAACGAGACGGGTCTGCCTCGACCTCTTTGGCAAGGTCTGAGAGAGGTATCCATCTGGCTTGCATCACCTCATCAGGATTCAGGTCAAGTGCTAGTCTGTCGGAAGTTTCAGCCGTGAATACGTCAACAACTTCGTGCTCCGTCAGCCCGTTGCCAACATCGGCGCGGTATTCAATTTTGCCGGCGGGCCGCAGAATCAGGCCAATGATCCCCAGTTCCTCGCGCAACCGACGCTTGCTGCAGGCCGCAGGGGATTCACCCCAGCGTGGATGGGTGCAGCATGTGTTTGTCCAAAGGCCGGGCGTGTGGTATTTGCTCAAGGCGCGACGCTGCAGAAGCGTTCGGGTCCCGTCCATGACGAATACCGATACAGCGGGGTGCCGGAGTCCGCGCCTGTGCACTTCGAGCTTTTCGATTGGGCGAAGCGTGCCGTTCACCCATGCGGGGACCATCTCGGTCATACATGCTCCGGTCGGACCAGCCCCAGCAAGTGGGCAACGTTCTTGATGCCGATCTTGATGTGCGCCAATGGACGGGCACTGACCAGTTTCTTGTTCATGTAGGCTTCGAAAGTCAGTTTCTGAACATCGATGTCGTGACAAAGGCTTACGAATCGTTCTCGACGCTCGTCAGACTTGTAGTAGGCGTCCTGCATCGAGCGTAGCACTTTGAAAACTGTCTTGTGCTCTTTCATGAAGTACTTGCGAGCCAGCCTAAGTTCGGAAGAGCGGCCAGACGCGAGGCAGGCAAGCGCGGCTCTGGCGGCGACCTGGCCGCCAACCATCGCATAGTAGATGCCTTCACCTGAAGAGGGCGCCACGACTCCGGCCGCATCTCCTGCCAATACAACGTCGCGGCCATTGTCCCAGCGATCCATCGGACGCAGCGGTATCGGCGCGCCTTCGCGGCGGATGGTTTCGCAGCCGCTCAACCCGGCGGAAGCGCGCAGGTCAGCAGTGGCTTGCTTGAGATCGACGCCATCAATGCCGGTGCCCATGCCGACGCTGGCACTGTCGCCGTGCGGGAATATCCAGCCGTAGAAGTCGGGGCTGATCTTGCCGTCATAAACCACATCGCAGCGTTGCGGGTCGTAGCTCGCGTTTGCGGCAGGTGCCTTGATGATTTCGTGATATGCGATGACATAGGGGATCTTGTCTCCCCCTGGAACTTCGGTGCGCGCAACGTTCGACCTTGCGCCGTCCGCTCCGATAACCAACCGAGTGGTCAACCGTTTTTCCTCGCCGCTCAGCTTTTCGCGGTAGACCATCGCAAGGCCATCAGCACTGCGTTCGAGGCGAAGGTAGGTCCCTGTCAGTCTGTCTGCCCCATGCCCCACCGCTCGCAGGCGCAGGAACTCGTCAAACTTGTCACGGTCAACCATGCCGACGAATCCGTTCTCGATATGGATGTCGACTGCGCGTTGAGTGGGCGAAATCATTCGTGCCGTCCGAATGCGGGCGACGATCTGGCTGGATGGAATGTCGAAATCAGAAATCAGCCGCGGCGGTATCGCACCACCGCAGGGCTTGATGCGGCCGTCGCGGTCCAGCATCGCTACGTTGCGACCTGCGCGTGCCAGCACTTCTGCTGCTGTGGCGCCCGAGGGGCCCCCACCGACCACGATGACATCATACATCACGTTATACTCCCGGTACCATTTCGCCAAGGCGTGGCGCGGTGCGCCGGTCGATGATTTGGTTGGCCATCAGGGCAGAGACCGCGAACAGCCCTGCTTCGAGTATGAATACCAGACCGAAGGCAGTGGGCGTGTCAGTGAAGTGTCGCGCGAGGTCAACGAGTGCTGCGCCAAGCAAGCCGCCTGCACCTGCCGCAATCGCCTGCGACGCGCCCCAGATACCCACGCGAGTTCCTTCTCTTTCGATACGGCCTTCGCCTGCCAAAGCCATCATTGCGCCGATGGCTGATACGGCGAACATCCCATTAAAAAAGCCGAGGACCATGGTTGCGGGTTGAATCATTTGTCCGCCAAAAGCAGATTGCCCGGCAGCGGCAATAGCCAAGAGTGCAAGCATAGATCCCACGCAGCCGACCATCACCCAAGTGCGCAGCGAGCCGATGCGGAAGCCGGTTGCGGCGATACCTACGGTAAGCATGCCAATGAACACGCCGCCGTTCTGTGCGCCGGAAAGCTGTGTGGTTTGCCCGGGAGTGAAGCCAAAGGCAATTCCGGCGTAGGGCTCCAAAATCAATTCCTGCATGAAGTAGGCAGTCATTGACAGGAAGATGAACAGGGTGAAGTTACGGGCTCGCGGTTCGGCCCATATCTCGGCCATACCTTTGCGGAAGGGAAGGGGCGTATATTGTGGCTGTGCCGCCCCGCCGTGCCGCGCCTCAATGCCCCATATAGCCAGCGTTGTCAGGGTCACTGCCATCAGGCCGATGATCGCTACCAGTTTCAGCAGGAGCGCGGGAGAAAATGGATCAAGCGCGTGGCCGACAATTGTCGCCGTCACCGCGATGCCGAAGATCATCATCAGCCAGGTGATGGTCGCTGCCGCAGCGCGCCGTATTGGATGGGTGGTCGTGGCCAGCAGCGCGAGGAGTGAAGTACCCGAGGCCCCCACGCCGATTCCGATCAAAGCATAGGCAAGGATCGAAACTGCGAGCCCCGCCCAATAGGTATGGGCCAGCACTACGAAGCCGACTGCCGCAAGAAACGCACCGATCGCCAACGCGGCCATGCCAAGCACGATGAACTTGGTCCGGTTTCCACCAGTATCGGATCGGTAGCCCCAGGATGGTCGCGTAATCTGGATGGCATAGTGAAGCCCGACCAGCAATCCGGGAAGGACGGCGGGCAGCGACAACTCGACCACCATCAATCGGTTCAAGGTGGAAGTCGTCAGCACGACGATGGCACCAAGGCACATCTGCACCAGACCCAGCCGGAAGATTGAAATCCATGACAGATGTTTCATCACATGTTCTCCAAAGTCCGAACGGCGAAGGCGGTGATCATCATGCCGCTGACATACATCGTGATGCCGGTAGCGTTATACCAAGGGGCCTTGCCTTTTGGATCTTTCAGCAGCGTGACCATGGCGCGCAGCTGGCCGGTCAGCAGCAGCGCGACGGCCAGTGCGTGAATGGGCCGACCCCAGATGAACAACAAAGCGATCACCAGCGCCTGCGCAAGGCACATCACGGTGCAGGCGAGGCGCGCGGCGACATCTGGCCCTAGCGTGACAGGCAACGACCGCACTCCATGTTGACGGTCCCCTTCCAAAGCCTTGAAATCGTTCAGTGTCATTATGCCGTGTGCGCCAAAAGCGTAAAGCAAGGCCATGGTGCAGACCTGAAAACTGGGCACACCCTGAGATAGCACCGCCGCCCCGGTAAACCATGGCAGTCCTTCGTAGCACAGACCCACTAGACCCGGTCCCCACCAGCCAGATCGCTTCAGTCGCACCGGTTCCGCTGAATAGGCCCAGGCGGCCAGAACGCCGACGACCGTTGCAGTGAATCCCCACGGCCCCAGTACCCTGCCAAGTGCAAGAGACAGCACCGTCATTGCCAAAGCTATCCACAATCCCCAGCGCCCCGGTATACGCCCGGATGGTATCGGCCGATGCGGCTCATTCACTGCATCCACATGGCGGTCGCACCAGTCATTCGCCGCTTGGCTCATGCCGCAGACGACTGGCCCTGCGAGGATTACCCCCAGAAGAACCAGCGGCCACGATGCCCACGGTGAGATCCCGGCCGAGACGATCCCGCACAGATAGGCCCACATCGGCGGAAACCAAGTAATGGGCTTGATCAACTCCAGCATGGCTTTCGGTTGTGGGCGGGTGGAGCGATGTAATGTTTGCGATACACTCATGTGTAAACTTTGCATTACATTTTCGAGTCGAGCAAGCCTAGACTTTGCGGGAAATCTCGAACCGGCATACCGGATCGCCCAAGGCGCAGCAGGCAGTTTCCACCACGTGCACACAGGGCCAGACAAGTGCGCTGAAAAGTCTCTCAAAAACAGCAGCATGCCAATGACAACCGGGGCGGTTCTCGGCGCCAACTGCTAAGGGATTATTGTGGATGCAAATGGTCAGCGGGCCGAACTGCTCGACCGCAAAAGCCCCAGACCCAGCGAAGGTCCATGCGTGCCGCGTAATGGCATTTGCCAGCACCCGCACCACAAGCGGCGCGGGCATCACGCGCAGCAGAGC
>JBATMT010000416.1:0-3670 GCA_049289975.1 Paracoccaceae bacterium
AAGGTGTCAGATCTCGTACTGGAGGCCGTCAACAGCAATATCGGTGTGCGGAAGGGTGATCCATTGGGTCAAACGATGTCGGACGCGATCCAGTCCATGATTGACGATGGCACCTATAAGAAAATCATGGAAAAGTGGGGCATCGCAGACGGCGGCATGCTGACCAAGGCTCTGCTCATTACCGAAGAAAATCCGGACTTTTGATTGCTGACACTAATCGGGCCCGTGCAACTGCACTTTGGCTTGCGCGGGCCGTCTGCCTGAAAGACGCCAATGAAGACAATTGAGCCCACTGACAGCCGTCCATCTATCCATGAAACCCGCCCAGTGCCCGCCCGCAATGTCGCGCAATGGCTGGGCGGTATAGTCCTGCTCATCTTTGGACTTATGTTTTTCCAGATCCTGGTGACAAACCGGAACATGAAGTGGGCGGTCGTCGCGGACTACATCTTCGATCCGAAAATCCTTTCGGGACTTGGTATGACCCTCTTGCTGACCTTCCTCGCGATGGTGCTCGGGCTCGCCATCGGCGTTGTGCTGGCGATCATGCGGCTGTCAACCGGGAAGGTATTTCGTGCGGTAAGCTGGGCGTGGATCTGGTTTTTTCGTGGAGTGCCGCCACTCGTTCAGATGATATTCTGGTATAACTTGGCATTGCTCCTGCCTGAGATATCGATCGGCATTCCATTCGGACCTAAGTTCATGTCATGGAATACCAATGAGCTGATCACGCCTTTCTCTGCAGCAATCATGGGTTTAGCCTTCACGGAAAGCGCCTATGCCGCAGAGATGATCCGAGCGGGCATACAGGCCGTCAGTCAAGGTCAGTCAGAAGCTGCCGCGACACTCGGTATGACGCGCGGTAAAACCCTGCGGCGGATCGTGCTTCCTCAGGCCTTGCGGATCGTAATCCCACCGATCGGCAATGATACGATCTCGATGTTGAAATTCACTTCTCTTGTGTCGGTGCTGGCGCTTCCGGATCTGCTCTATTCAGCTCAGATGATCTACTCCCGCACATATCAGACCATCCCATTGCTGATTGTTGCAACGCTTTGGTATCTCGTCCTGACTACTATCCTGACAATTGCCGAGCACCTAATCGAGCATCGGCTTAGGTCTGCACCCGGTCAAAAAGCAAAAGGCCGATGGTGGGAGCTTGGGCTTTTCGGGAGCCAGCGGTCGGAGGTCAAACGATGACTACACCACTTTTGAAGGTCGAGAGACTCCGCAAGGCGTTTGGAAATCACGAGGTGCTTTGTGGCATCGACATAGAGGTCCAACGAGGCGATGTGACCTGCATTGTGGGACCCTCCGGCTCAGGCAAGAGCACTTTGCTGCGTTGTCTCAACTATTTGGAAAAACCAACAAGCGGCGCGGTATTCCTGATGGGAGAGCCCGTCGGTTTGCGCTGGAAAGGTGACCGTCTCTTTGAATTGAGCTTCAACGAACTTGCGGTGCAGCGGCAGCGTATGGGAATGGTGTTTCAGGGCTTTCATCTTTTCCCGCACAAGACAGCGCTGGAAAATGTGATAGAGGCCCCCGTCATAGTAAAAGGCGTATCACGCGCTCAAGCCATAGACGAGGCGATGGTCCTGCTTGACAAGGTCGGGATGCGCGACCGGGCGCATTATTATCCTGCGCAGCTGTCAGGTGGCCAACAGCAGCGCACTGCCATTGCCCGCTCCCTCGCAATGAAACCAGATCTATTGCTGTTCGACGAGCCCACTTCCGCGCTCGATCCCGAACTGGTGGGGGAAGTGCTAGCTGCGATGCGTCAGCTAGCTGCAGAAGGTATGACAATGGTTGTTGTAACACATGAGATGGGTTTTGCGCGTGAAGTAGCTGATCACCTGATCTTCATGGATGGAGGAGTCATCGTCGAACAGGGCAATCCATCTGATGTGCTGTCACATCCGGCCCACGAGCGGACACGTTCCTTCCTTGCTCGCGTACTGGTCGAGCATTGAGAAGGCTCAGCTGACGGCTTTCAACAATGCGGCAGCCGCAAAGACGTCTAGATGCGCGCCGCCATTGTTTTTGAACAATGTGATTTCATCATCAGTCATTCGGCCGGAAGTGCGGCCTTGTATCAGGTCAAAGAGGTCAGCCCGGACGTCGTCCCAGCTTATGACGCCCGCCGCCACCGCCTGCGAGAGGTCACCGCCATTCCTCATGTTGCCTTTCGTATCAGTGAAAACGATCGAGCGACGGATCGCCTCGTTGTCCGCTTCACGCATTGTCGGCAAGTAGGCTCCAACCAGATCAAGATGGGTGCCTGGCCTAAGGCATTTCCCATTGACCAAAGGTTTGTCCGACATCGTTACACAGGAGATGATGTCGGCCTCAGAGACCGCCGTATCCAAGTCCTCGACGGCTTCGACCGGCAGCCCTTGCACGGTTAGATCAGAGGCAAGTGCGATCGCCCGCACATGGGTTCGGTTCCATATCGCAATGCGGCGGATCGACGGCCGAACCGAACACATTGCAGCGACCATGTGAGGAGCGAGCGCACCTGCGCCCACAACCAACAGACATTCTGCATCTCTTCGCGCCAGAATCGACGCTCCAAGCGCAGAATCCGCGCATGTTTTGCACGCAGTCATGGCCGCACCGTCGGCCACCAAACGCGGTGCGCCTGTTTGGCCGTCGAACGCAGCAACCAATCCCTGAATCGAAGGCTGCGGAGGAGTTCCCGTTAAGTTACTCGGAAATACCCCTACCATTTTTACTGCAATCAATCCTCCAGGTAACCAGCCAGGAAGAGTAACGAACTGGTTGCCGCTTCCCGACGGATCCGACTGGATCACAACATCAGCATGCGGCGTGGGTCCGCGATGAGCATCTCTCAGTGCTTCAACCAGATAAAGCCAAGGCAATGCAGAATGAACTGCATGGGAATCAAGGACGATCATGGTGAGGTCTTTCCGGTAAGGACGTGAAAACTGACAAGGTGGCAAGGTGTGATCAGCTCGGACAAGCCAAGTGCAATGCCATCATCGCTGTGCGTAATCTTCTGGATACGGTAGACGGGTTGTGACGCCGTGATGCCGAGAGTCTTGCGTTCTCCCGACGTAGCGAAGCCCACGTCGATTTGCCGCTCGGCACTGGCGGGCTTGACCCCCCAAGTATTGCGGAGCGCAGAGAAGAAAGAGCCTCCGGATGCTACCAACCTCACCGCCTCTGGAAAACGGTCAGCATCGAACCATAGTGTTTCCAGCGTCATCGGCTTGCCGTCGACCTCAAGCAGCCGCAGGAACCGGATCGGCGATTTGGCTTGGAGACGTGTGGCGACCGAAGTTATGTCTGGCTCGTCTTCGCGCTCGAGTATGAGGTGGTTTGAGCTTCGACCCAGACCATCCATAGTTTCGGAGAAGCCAGAGAGAGAAACCATACGCTGTCTAACCTTACTCGGTGCGACCAAAGTGCCGCGCCCTTGTTGGCGGATCAATCGACCATCAGCGCAAAGTTCGCTTATGGCTCGACGAAGCGTGATCCGACTTACATCATACTGCGAGCAAAGTTCTATCTCGGATGGAAGGAAGCTATTTTCTGCTAGCCGGCCCGACTCGATCTCGGCAAGGATTGCGCGTCGGACTTGTTCGTAGAGCGGTGTCAGCCGGTCGTGAACGTTCATTTTGGTCCCTTCAGTAAGCAATCTTCTTCATGT
>JBATMT010000417.1:0-1604 GCA_049289975.1 Paracoccaceae bacterium
GGCTATGGGTGGGCGTCAGGATATCACCGGTCTCGTCGCGGACCTTGCCGGTCAGGAGATGCGGCGGAGGGGGCGCATCGGCAGGTCCGCGCGGTCGCGCCTTTGCCGCCAGGAACCGTGCCTGCACCTTGTCCCAGAGGGCTTGATCGATCAGGGGTGGGTGCTGACCCGGGTGGCGCATGTCCTTGTGGCGGATCACTCCGATATAGACCGGATTGGTCAGGAGATAGTGCAACTGGCCGATGCTGAAGGGGGCGGGCTCCATGATGTCGGCTCTCCCTTCGAGATGATCCGATTTGCGCGGACTGAGACCGCGGGCGCGGGCCGCAGACCGTGTGGCAGCCAAGGTGCCGAGGTCGGCATGGAGGTCAAAGAGCGCGCGGACGGTGATTGCCTCGCGCGGATTGATCTTGAGGATGCGGGGGGCTGGCGGCGGGTCCGGGCGATCATAGCCAAGGGCAAGGCTGCCCCCCATCCACAGTCCCTTCTTCTTGGAGGCGGCGATCTTGTCGCGGATGCGCTCGGCAGTGACCTCGCGTTCGAACTGCGCGAACGAGAGGAGCATGTTGAGCGTGAGGCGTCCCATTGACGAGGAGGTGTTGAAGGCCTGCGTCACCGAGACGAACGAGCAGCCCCGGGCATCGAGCCGTTCGACGAGCCGGACGAAGTCGGCGAGCGAGCGGGTCAGGCGATCGATCTTGTAGACGACGACCATGCCAATGCGGCCAGCCTCGATCTCGGCGAGGAGCCGCTTCAGGGCAGGCCGTTCCAGCGTTCCCCCGGAAACGCCGCCATCGTCGAACCGCTCAGAGATCAGCTTCCAACCTTCGTGGCGCTGGCTCAGAATATAGGCCGAACAGGCTTCATATTGCGCATCGAGCGAGTTGAACTCCTGCTCGAGCCCTTCGTCGGAGGATTTGCGGGTGTAGATGGCACAGCGCAGGGTGGGTTTTGCACTCATGCGGTGCGCATCCGTGGTTTTTGGACCTTGGCGGCTTTTTGCCTGTCGCGCCCCCCTGCGAGAGGGGCACTCTCTCCAAGACCAAAGAAGCGCGGGCCGGACCAGCGGGTGCCGGTGATGGCACGGGCAATGGCCGAGAGCGAGCGCTGGCGGCTGCCGTTCCAGAGATAGCCCTCGGGCGTCACCTCGACCACATGGGTGACGCCATTCCAGGTTCTGAGGAGCCGTGCCCCGGGTTTGAGGGTCGGGCGCGGAGGCGGCAGGCTCTGCTTTGTCGCGATACGGGCGAGCCGGGCCCGTTCGGCGGCCGCGAGCCCGCCGTGCTTTTGCACTTGCAGCTCAAAGGCGAGGAGCTGGCGCAGCACGGGCTGGCTCATGCGCGGTGGGACCGCGCCGCCGATCAACCTCCGCCAGAGAAGGGAAAGTGCAGCGCGGTCCATCCCTTCGATCTCGGCGACCGTGGTCACGACTGTGCCTCCGGCGATACTCTAACGTCTTCCGGCGCGGCGTTATCGGCAGGCATCAGCGCGTGCCTGTCGCAGGCGCGGGCAGATCTGCGGCCACCTCGGCCACGTCCGTCTGCAGAGCATAGACCGTCTCGCCCCCTCGGCTCTGCCGTTCGACCCGCCGCCCGGCCTTGCGC
>JBATMT010000418.1:0-2799 GCA_049289975.1 Paracoccaceae bacterium
AGTCCCATCAGGTCGCACAGCCGCGCCCTCGCACGATTGGCACGGCTTTTCACCGTGCCCACCGCCACGCCGGTCATCGCGGCAGCATCCTCATAGGAAAAGCCCGAAGCCCCGACCAGCAGCAGCACTTCACGATGTTCCGGCGACAGCTTGTCGAACGCCGCGCGAAAATCGTTCATCGCCAGCCGCCCGTCATGCATCGGCTTTTCGTACAGATGCGAGGCATGCACGCCGTCGGGGTCGGCAACTTCGCGCTTTTTCTTGCGGATGTCGGAAAAGTAGGTGTTGCGCAAGATGGTGAACAGCCACGCCCGCATGTTCGTTCCCGGCTGGAACTTCTCGATGTTCGACCAAGCCTTGAGGATCGTGTCTTGCACCAGATCATCCGCGCGCGTGACGTTCTGGGTCAAGTGTATCCCAAAAGCGCGCAGCGCCGGAAGGTGGTTCACAAGCTCGTCACGCGGATCGGCGAAATCAGCGGTCATCGTCACTGACCTCGTTCCTTGTCACGCAGCTGGTCCAGAAGCAGCTTGAACCGATCTGGCATATCTTCGGCGAGCGTTGCCTCATAGACCCGCTTGAGATTGTCTTCGATAACTGCCTGCCGAGCGGAGGGACGCTGGCGGTCTTCTATGTTTGGTTTTTTCATGCCTGTAACCACTACGACTGAGAAAAGTTCCGTAATTTTTCGCTTGTTCGGGAACCTAACGCCCCGATGTGCGTTCGGTTCCATGATAAAGGGAAAAAGGGGAATTTTTCATGGCGTCGAATTCTGGGTCGGAAAACGTGTCAGCAATTGCCGCGAACCTGCCGTTCTTGCGGCGTTATGCGCGTGCATTGACCGGCAATCAGACCTCTGGCGACAGCTATGCAGCGGCCACGCTTGAAACCTTGATCGAGGGCGACACCGAGTTGCGCGCGACCGGCAATGCCAAGGTCGATCTTTTCCGCGCCTTCCATCTGGTATGGAGCAGCGCCGGTGCGCCGGTCGCCGATGCCGACGACAATCTTGCCGCGCGTGCCCAACTGCATATGCAGGGACTGACCCCGAACAGCCGCGAGGCGCTTTTGCTGCATGCGATCGAAGGCTTCACTGTCGAGGAAGTCGGTCAGATCATGATGGCGACGCCGTCAGAGGCAGAAAAGTGGATTCGCATTGCGCGCGAGGAAATGGCGCGTGCCGTCGCAGGCCGCGTGATGATCATCGAGGATGAAGCGATCATAGCGATGGACATAGCCGCCATTGTCGGCGAGATCGGTCACAAGGTAACCGGCATTGCCGCCACGCGTACCGAAGCCGTTGCTCTTGCTGCTCGCGAAAAGCCGGACCTGATCCTTGCCGACATTCAGCTTGCTGACAATTCGTCGGGCATTGACGCTGTGAACGACATTCTGGCGCAGTTCGACCACATACCGGTGATCTTCGTTTCTGCCTTCCCCGAGCGTCTCCTGACCGGGAAAAAGCCGGAGCCGGCCTTCCTGATCACCAAGCCATTTACCGAAGAACAACTGCGCTCTGCTGTCAGCCAGGCGATGTTCTTTGCCTCGACCGAAACTCTGGCCGCCTGACTTAGAGCATCAGGAAAAACCATCATCCTTTTGATAAATAATGCGAAAGCCGGGCCACTTGCCCGGTTTTTTCATGTTCCGATGGAACCAATTTGCCGTGCCCGCGTTTCCTTATCAGTCGGTCGGACATCGACCGAACAGAGTTTTAATGGAGTAAATGACATGTTCAAAACGCTCATCGCGTCTGCGCTGACGGCCACCCTTCTGGCCACCGCTGCGCCCGTTTACGCTGTCACCACCGTGAAAGACGTGGTGGTATCTGCCGATGCCGCTGCGATCAAGGATGCCAAGGCAGCGATGTATTGGTCAAATCTTTCGGGCGACCTGAAAGACGCGATCTTGTCGCGTGTGTCGGACCGTATCGCCGATGACGGCGTGAAGATCACTGTCGAGATCGACTCGGCCGAGCTTGCCAACACCTTGCAACAGGTGGCCGGTACGGCTCAGGCCAAACTCGTCGGCGGCGTGGCGATCACCAGCGATACGAACAATACCAAGTTCGACGGCTACACTCTGACGATCACGTTCGATCAGGCCGGCGCCTTCTTCCCGGCTGGCACGGACCTGACCACGATCACCACCGACAGCAAGGAATACTATGACGCGATGGTCGCAGCCTTTGCTGACGGCGTCGTCAGAAGCCTGAAGTAAGCCATGTTCATGGCCGGGCGCACGTTAGCGCCCGGCCGTTGACCCATCATTGGAATTGCCGACAAACTGCTCGTGCAGGCGCCGCACGTCTGCCGATCGGAACGGCAAGAAAAGTACCGGCCCACCCCAAGATGCGGTTTCCATTCCCGCCTTGTCCGAAACAAAGACCACACGACCTTTGCGCGCGCGCACAGTCTTCAAAAGCTCAATCTCGGCCCGGCCCCGAGGATCACCTTCCAGAAAAACCAGTCCGGGCCATGCCAGTCTCGGCAATTCATCGAACAGGTCGCTGGCGTGGTTGGTCATGGTGATCCGGGCGGAAGGCGATACACCCCGGATGGCCTCGGCAAGATCGCGCATGACGACGAAGTCACTCACGCAGATAAGATACTGAACGGTCTCGGGTGCGGCTCCAGTCGTCTGGATCATGTCTATCTCCAATTCGGAAACAGGCTTGACCCATTTTGATCGGACCGCATTAAACTGTGACATAGTTGACGAAGGGTTATGACAGATGCCGACAACCGCCTGTGCCGACTGCCCCCTGCGCCACTTCTCGCTGTTCGTCCCGTTCACGCC
>JBATMT010000419.1:0-2108 GCA_049289975.1 Paracoccaceae bacterium
AGGTGGTGCGGCGCTGAGGGAGGCTGTAGCGCGCAACGCGGCCGGCTTCGCTGCGGACCTATCGCCGGTAATCGCGGATATCCGGGCGAAGGGGCACACGTCACTACGCGCTGTCTCGGCAGAGCTAACCGCACGAGGAATCCAGACGCGGCGTGGTGGAGTGTGGGGCGTGGGGAACGTAAGAAAGCTGCTGGACAAAATTGAGGTACGAGGGATCGGCAATTTGCCGGGAGTCAGGCTTCTGTAGAGCTTCAGGCCATGAACAGCACAGTCGTTCACGCGAGAAGCGCAAGTATGCTGGTGCCAGTCCGCTAGAAATCGCTAGCGACGCTCTGGCTGGAATCTCAATTCAGTCGTTCGCCAAAAGGCTGATGAAGTGCTTCAGCACGTTCTGCGCAGTCCGCTCCGCCTTTTCTCCGTCCACTCCCCATTGCGCGAAATGTCCATCGATATACATGCGCGCCAGGCCGTAAACGAGGGCCCTCCCAGCGATCTGAGCCTCAGCCAGATTGCCTGACCGCAGTAGGCCTTGTTGCTGCGCTTCGACCAGTGCCTCTTCCATCAAGGCCCGAATTGCTCCGTTATCTTGTTGCAGAGTTTCTGAACTGTCCCAGTCAATCAGGCTCCGGGTTGAGATGATCTGGAAATGCGTGGGATTCTGGATGGCCCAGCGGAGATAGGCGATGCCCACGGCGGCGAAGCGCCCCAGCGCGTCACCTTCGGCGACGCTGTTGACCGCCGTCGTGATTTCCGCACGAAAGCGGCTCATCGCCTGTTCGGCCACGGCAGTCATCAGGGCAGTCTTGCTTGGAAAGTGGCGGAAGGGCGCGCCTGGGGACACGCCAACGCGCTTGGCCACCTCGCGCACGCTGACATTTTCGGGATCGCCTTCCTCTGCGAGCTGCACGGCGGCCGCAAGCAACGCTTCCCGCAGATTGCGGTGATGGTAGGCGGTTGAGGATGTGGACTTGTCGTCTTGCATGGCGATCCTTCTTGGCTGCCTGTTCGGGTCTTCTATCACGTATCCTCTGGGCATGTAATCACTGTTTACACGTGGATCAAGTCAATGTAATCAGTGATTACAAGGAGAATCAGGCAAGACAGGCAAACCGCGCTGCTCCTGAAATCCAGATGGAGGAAACAATCATGTCCGCAGTCGCCCCCGAACTCCTCGGATCCAGTTCATTGGGGCCGTATCGGTCTGCGCGATCCACGGCCCTCGGAAATGCTACGCTTTACCGAATAGCGGCATCTGCCGGGTATGGCGGTGCATTGATCCTCTTGGTGAATGCCGCCAAGCGAAGTGGCCTTATCGCGACGACCGACCTAACGCAGCTTCTGGCACCGCTCGCAGAGATCCTGGCTTTGGGTCTTGTCACTGGTTTATTCTTGGCATTCGGGCGGCGCGCAGCCCTGTTTGGCACCATTGCCTTCGTTCTTCACTTCATTTCGCTGGCCAGTCTTGAGGGCGTGGAGGTGGTCATCAACCTGGTGTTCTCGAAGTTGCCCATGGAGACGATCGCCGTTTTGGTCGCTGGACCCTTAGGGCTTGTGTTGACGATCAGCTCGCTCCTCTTCTTGTTTAGTACACTGGCCTTCGTCGCGACGCTCGCCATCGGCACGCGTGTACCCTACGTGCCCCTCGCGCTTTATGCTGTTGGTGCAGTGCCGATCTCACTACGGGCTTTTGTGCCAGAATTGGCGCTCGATCTCGGCTTGGTCACGCTTGCGATTGGAGTAGTTTGGCTCGCCGGATGCCTATGGGGACATGCGACGACAGTTGCCAATACCTCAGCCGATTGACCGTCTCTCGCCAATCAATCTCGCCGCCACAGTTAGCTGTGGCGGCCTCCTGCCGGGCGCGGTCGCCACAGATGGCGCGGCTGTTGGTGCTAGGGACCGTTCCTGCAGTTCCTTGCCCGCGACATACCGGAAGCCAATGACCTGACCGTCGGCATCATGGCACTCGTCGCCCAGCAGGAGCGGGAAGTCATCTCGCGGCGCACCAAGGAGGCGCTCGCCGTGGCCAAGGCGCGGGGCGTGAAGCGCGGCAATCCTAATGGCGCAGCAGCGCTCAGGCGGGCAGGGAAGGGCGGTGCGGCGCTGCG
>JBATMT010000420.1:0-2753 GCA_049289975.1 Paracoccaceae bacterium
TACGAACCTGCCGCCAACCCGCCTGCCGGAGACGTGGCTCACCGGGTGACGACTGCATCATACGAGGACCACGCCGCTCTGGCCGCCTTCGCCGATGCTGTCGACGTGATCACCTATGAGTTCGAAAACGTCCCCACTGCCGCACTAGACCTGCTGGAGGCGCGCCGCCCGATCCGCCCCAATCGCCGGGCGCTGGCGATCAGTCAGGACCGCATCCTTGAAAAGGATTTCCTCACCGGCCTCGGCCTGACCACCGCCCCCTATGCGGCCGTGACCACTGCCGCAGACCTCGACACGGCACTTGCGACAATCGGCGCGCCCGCCATCCTGAAGACGACCCGGCTCGGCTATGACGGCAAGGGTCAGGCGCGGATCATGTCGCCCGCCGACGCGGGCTCCGCGCTGGCCGACATGAAGGGCGCAGCCTCGGTCCTTGAAGGCTTCGTCAATTTCAGCCACGAGGTTTCGGTCATTGCGGCGCGCGGCCTGTCGGGAGAGGTCTCGGCCTTCGATCCGGGCGAAAACGTCCACAAGTCCGGCATCCTTCACACCACGACCGTCCCGGCCCGCCTGACCCCCGCCCAGCGCACCGACGCGGTGCTTTTGGCCGCCAGGATCCTCAACGCGCTGGATTATGTTGGCGTCATGGGGGTGGAACTGTTCGTCACACCGGATGGACTTCTCGTCAACGAAATCGCCCCCCGTGTACATAATTCCGGCCACTGGACCCAGAACGGCTGCGCTATCGACCAGTTCGAACAGCATATCCGCGCCGTGACCGGCTGGCCGCTTGGCGATGGCAGCCGCCATTCCGATGTCGAGATGTTGAACCTGATCGGCGACGATATCGACCGCGTGCCCGATCTGGCCCGGCAAAAGCACACTGCCATCCACCTCTATGGCAAGGCCGAGGCCCGTCCCGGCCGCAAGATGGGTCACGTCAACCGGGTGGTGCCCAAGATCTGATCCGGTCAAGTGGCTTGCGGGCGGATGCCTCCGGCGGGGATATTTGCCAGCAGAAAATGCGATCGGTTTTCCCTCATTTTCCGACCCTGAATACCCCGGGTGCGGGCAGAGCCCGCTCTTACGGCAACAGGCACTTGACCGCCTCGGAATAGGTGAGGTCGTGGTTGAACGCCCCGTCCTTCAGGAAACTCAGCGTCTGCGCGATGACCAGCGGGTTGTTCATCATGAACGTATGGGTGACCGACAGCACGATATGATCCTTCATGCCGCGCAGTTTCGTCGCTTCGACGCTGACCTTGCCATCATCCTGACCATCAATGATCGCCGAATAGATCGGGTTCAGCGACCGGTCCCCGGCGATTACCCCCAGATCGAACGACGCAGCGCCAAGCTGATTGGGGATTGACTGAGGCTCGGTGCCAAGCTCCGTGCCCGCCGGACCGTTCAGCCACTGGACTGCGCCCAGATCGCCAAAGGCGTCCACCAGTTCCGACCCCCGGTTCGGCGGCGCCAGCATCACCACGCGCCCGAGATTTTCCGGGCGGTGGTCATGGAGCCACGCCCTGACAAGTATGCCGCCCATCGAATGGGTGACGAAATTCACGCGCTCGGCCCCGCACCCGGCCACCGCCGGTCCGACATAGTCCGCCACAAGATCCTCGATCGGCGCCTTGGTGGACGGATAGTCAGAGTTGATGACGCGGTAACCCGCCTGCTCCAGCGCCGCCTCCATCACAAGAAGCGAGGCGTCGCTGCGCGCCAGCCCGTGCATCAGCACCACGCAATCGGCACTTGCCGGACCGGGCAACAGCAGGAAAATGGACAAGATCAATCGTTTCATGCCCCTGACTTAGGCATCCGTCGCGCGACGGTCCAGTGGCTCTTGCCCTTTCGCGTTCGCAAAGGCAGTCTCTCGCCCGATGAAAACCCGCTCGCCTCGCCTTGCCGTCCGCGCACTCCTTCTGCACGAAGGCCGCCTTCTGCTGGTCAACGCCTATCCGGGCGGCCGGTCAGACCTGTGGTGCGCGCCCGGAGGCGGCGTCGAGCCGGGCACGTCGCTGCCAGACAACCTGATCCGCGAACTGCACGAGGAAACCGGGCTGACCGTCGATGTCGGCCCCTTGGTGCTGGTGAACGAATTCCACGACCCGGCATCAGGCTTCCATCAGGTCGATCTCTATTTCCGCACCACGCTCCGCTCGGGCACCATCGACCCCACGTGGGTCGACCCGGAAGGCATCGTCACCGACCGCCGCTTCTTCACCCCTGAAGAATTCGCCGCCATCCGCTTCAAACCCGACAGCCTGCCTGCCGTGGCCTTCGCGGGGCACATGCCGCACGCCTACTACGACCCGCTGGAGCCCATCGTCCCATGAGCCGCGCCTTCGTGAAGGAGGACGGACCGGACAATGAGCCGCTGCCCGACCTGCCGATCAGCCCGCACCCCAACTATGTCACCCCGCGTGGCCTTGCGGCACTGCGCTCCCGCCTGACCGAGACCCAAGCCCAGCTTGCCGCCCTCAAGACGCGCACGGAAAGGCTCGACCGCCTGCCCGAAAAGGCCGCCGAGCGCGACATTCGCTATCTGGAGGCGCGCCTCTCGACGGCCATCCCGACCCAATCGCCCGCATCGCCAACGGAAGTGGCCTTCGCCACACGGATCACCGTCGCGGACGACGAAGGCCGCGAGACCACCTACGAGATCGTCGGCGAAGACGAGGCCGACGCAACGCTCGGCCGCATTGCTCCGCAATCCCCCCTCGCCCGCGCGCTGATGGGCCTTGCCG
>JBATMT010000421.1:0-1772 GCA_049289975.1 Paracoccaceae bacterium
ATGACCGCCCTAGCGCCGTCAGTGCTTCTTTTTCTTCTTCTTGACCTTGTCGCCGCCGCCACTGTCCTCGGCCAGCGCGTCGATGCGCTTGGCAAAGACCTGCGCTTCCAGCCCGGTCAGCTCCGACGCCGCCCGCTCAACGCGCGCCAGCACCGAATGCAGCGCCGCGATCCGTACATCCTCCATCCGTGCCTCGGCGGCCACCAGCCGGTCAAGAAGCGGCCCGATCACCAGCCTCTGGCGCGCCGCCATAATCAGCCGCAGCACCTCCCACGGGTCGGCCGGTGCGGTGAAATATTCCTTCCGGTCCCCCGGCGCCCGCATGATGCCCACCAGTCCCCACGACCGCAGTTCCTTCAGCGCGGTCGAAACATTCGACCGCGACAGCCCAAGGATCGTCACCAGATCGTCGGCACAGGGCGGCTGCGCTGCCCGCCACACCGCCGAAAAGCACTGTCCCGCCGGGCGCGACAGGCCAAAGGTTTCGGCCGCATCCGCGAAAAGCGTCGCAAGAAGGGGGGTAGCATCGGCCACAGGTCATCCGTTCGCTAAGGGGCAGCCCGTTATGCAGGCCAATTGGCACCAAAGGTCAACCCTAAACGCGGCCAGAATAGCCTGCCAGCGGGGATTCGTCGCGCCCCTTGCCCGTTTGACACGCAATCACGCCCCGGCTTTCGGTCAGTTCCCCGAAAGGCATGCCGCAACCTGCGTGCCAATATCCGTCAGCAACTGCTCATAAAGCCCCGGCCCCTCGGCCAGCATCCGCCCTTCCGGGTCAAGCGCCGCGCCCACCTTGGTATTGGTCCCCTCGGCCAGCCAGACATAGCGCCCCGGATCGGCTCCGGCTTCAGGGAACATGCAGCGCACGTCCTGCCCCTTCAGCATCTGCCGCAACTCCTCCAGATGCGCCGCCCCCGGTTCCGCCGCATCGCCCGCCTCGACAGTTGCGGCAATGGTCAGGCCGAAATGGTCGGCGAAATAGCCATAGGCGTCATGCCCCATGACGATCTTCGCCCCCGCCGCCCCCGCCAGCGCCGCCTTGATCTGCGCATCCGTCGCCGCAATCGAAGCATCCGCCGCCGCCGCATTGGCCGCATAGACATCGGCATGCTCCGGGTCCGCCTTGGCCAGCGCGTCGCGGATCACGCCCAGCCACGCCCGCGCATTGTCCGGGTCGAGCCACGCATGCGGGTCCGTTGACCCATGATCGTGATCGTCACCGTCATCGGCATGTTCCGCCGCCATCTCTGCCGCCGAAAATTCGCGCACCTTCGTCCCCGCACTGTTCAGAAGCGACACGACCTCGCCGCTCGACCCCGCCTCCAGCGCCCGCTCAAGCCAAGGCGTCATCTCATGCCCGACCCAGAACACCACACCCGCATTCGCCAAGGCCCGCGCCTGTGATGGTCGCAGCTGATAGGAATGCGCATCGGCTCCACCCCCGGCCAGCACCTCAGGACCACCCAGATCGCCCATCACCGCCGCCACCAGCGACTGAACGGGCGGAATATCGGTCACCACCGCCGGTACTTCGGCATGAGCCACGCCAGCAAAGGCCATCAGGGCAAATACAGAGGAAATGGTTCGCATCATCAAGCTCCGATCAGAGTGGTTGCAGTGGGTCCAGCGCTATCATATGTTATATCGTAACAGTCAAGAGAGATGTGATACCATAACATGATCGAAGCACCAGACCGGCCCGTCGCCTTCGCCGCCCACGATCATGATCGCTGCGCCCATGATCTTTTGTCGCAAGCCGACGCACTCGCCGA
>JBATMT010000422.1:0-2892 GCA_049289975.1 Paracoccaceae bacterium
TCTCATAGAATTCTAGCCACTCGAACGCGCTGGCCAGCGGCCCCGGATCGAGGCGGCAGACATGTGTTCGCCAACGCACCTCGCGTTGGATCAGGCCCGCAGTCTCGAGCACCTTGATGTGCTTGGAGGCGGCGGCGAGAGACATTGCGAAAGGCTCGGCAAGCTGACTTACCGTGCGTTCTCCGTCCGCAAGGTCATGGATCATCCGTCTGCGCGTGGCATCGCCAAGGGCGTGGAAGATCTGGTTCAGTTGGGGCGTGTGTAATTCAACCATATTGTTGAATGTAGAGATGATGCACTTTTCAGTCAACCGATTCGTTAAATGATAGGGCAAGCGGCCGAGATTGGCTGCGAAGGCTCAAATCTTCCGATGCTCTTCCAGTCCGGCGACTTGGTCGTTAGGAAGGCGGCAAGGGAGGCCCACATGTCCGACAGATCCTATCGTTTCACCCATGCCATCACCCGGCTTCCAGCTACAAGCGCGGTTGCGGGCATCAGGGCCGTCGATACCGGCGCACCTGATATCAACCTGATCCGCAAGCACCATGCCGACTATGTCGCGGCGCTGAAGGCCGAGGGTGCGACCGTGATCGAACTTCCTGCACTCGAGGCTTATCCCGATGCGCAGTTTGTCGAGGATACGGCGCTTTGCCTGCGTGAAGGCGCGGTGGTGATGCGACCCGGTGCCCCTACCCGTCTGGGTGAGGCAGCCGAGATGGCCCCGGTCCTGCACCGCTTCTACGATGAGGTGTTGACCATCGATGGTCCGGGAACAATTGAAGCAGGCGATGTGCTGACCACCGAGACCGAAATCCTTGTCGGGACGTCGGCGCGGACCAATCATGCAGGCATAGCCGAACTGACCGAGCGGGTTTCGCGCTGGGGCTACAAGGTGCGCGAACTGGCGACGCCACCGGGTGTCTTGCACTTCAAGACCGACTGTTCGCTGCTTGATGCCGAAACGATCCTGTCGACGCCGCGTCTGGATGCGGCAGGCGGGTTCAAGGGCTACAAGGTCATTCACACCGCACCGGGAGAGGAAGCCGCCGCCAACGCGATCCGCTTCAACGATGCAGTGATTGTGCCCGAAGGGTTTCCCGGCACGACGGAGCGCCTGATCAAGGCTGGTTACAAAGTCATTCCGGTTGGCAACAGCGAATGCGCCAAGCTGGACGGCGGCATGTCATGCCTGTCGCTGCGCTTCACCCCGCCGAAAAAGGACTGAGGCCGAATTGCTGAAAGGCTCCGTCCGACTATAGTGGGACGGACGGAGAGACCCATGACATCGCGGACCGAGGCAAAGGCAAACAGGTATAACGTTGTCTGTGTCGGACAGAATGGTCGGCTGGCGGCAGAAGCAGTGCTGTTTGCCGCGAGTTTCCGCCGCGCCAACCCCGATTTTTCCGGTCGGCTGATCGTGGCGGAACCGCAACCCGGCAAGACATGGCGCAACGACCCGCGGATGGCAGCGCCTTACCACGCGCTGTTGAAGGAATATGGCGCAGAAATCGTGCCGTTTGAAAATCATGCCTTCGGCCAGAGTTATCCACACGGCAACAAGATCGAGGCACTGTTGGCGCTGCCTGAGGGCGAGCCGTTCGTATTCTTCGATACGGATACGGTGTTTACCGGGCCGCTCTCATCGGTGGCGTTCGACTTCGACCGCCCTTCGGCTTCGATGCGGCGCGAGGGAACATGGCCGCAGGTCGAGCTTTATGGGCCGGGATATGCAGGAATCTGGAAGGCGCTTTATGATCGGTTCGGTCTGAGTTTCGAGCCGACACTTGATCTGAGTCAGCCGGACGAACATTGGGAACGATACCTGTATTTCAGCGCGGGATGGTTCTTTCACCGTGACCCGCAAGCTTTTGGAAAGTGTTTCCTCGACTATGCCGTCTCGATCCGCGATGGCGAGATGGAGGCACTGGCGAGCCAGACGCTTGACCCGTGGCTGGACCAAGTTGCGCTGCCGCTGGTCATTTACGCGTTCGGCGGCGGGCGACCGGGGCCAGGGCTTGCGGGGCTGGATGGGGGCGTGACCTGCCACTACCGCACGCTGCCGCTGCTTTACGCACGCGAAGGCGATGCGGCGGTGGCGGCGCTGGAAGAGGCTGCGGCGCCGAACCGGGTCAAAAAGGTCCTGCGCGAGCATGATGCACTCAAGCGTCTGGTGTATCAGGGCAAGGGCCGAGATATCAGGGCGATGTTTGACCGGGCGGCGCTTCCGCGGCGGGAACAGGTGATACGCAAGAAGATCAAGGCAGCGGGTCTCTGGTTGCGCTAGCCGTGGCGGCAGGTGCTCACGGAGTTTTGCGCGTCTTTTGGTCCGCAAGAGCAGGTCAGGCGGCTTGACCCGCTGGGGCGCGCCACGCCAGATCATCGCGATGAATAGCTGAACGGAGGGATGATGCCCTGTTTCGTGCGCTACTTGCTGGTGATTGCGGCTTTGGCATGGGTGACGCCCCTGCCCGTCTCTGCCGAGACTAAAGTGCCTGAGAGCCGAGACATGGTGATGCTGAGCTTTGCGCCACTGGTGAAGGTGGCGACGCCTGCGGTGGTGAACATCTATGCGACCCGGGTGGTCGAGCAGGCCGATAGTCCCTTTGCGGGCGATCCGTTCTTTTCGCAGTTCTTTGGCGAAGGGTTGAGCAGGCCGCGCGTGCAAAACTCGCTCGGCTCGGGTGTGATCGTGCGAAAAGACGGGATTGTGGTTTCTAATTACCACGTGGTCGGCGGGGCGAGCGATATCCGGGTGGTTCTGGCGGACCGGCGCGAGTTCGCGGCCAAGGTTCTGCTGGCAGACGAAGCGGCTGATCTGGCGATCCTGTCGCTTGACGGTGCGAGCGAGCTTCCGGCGCTAAGTCTGGCCAATTCCGACAACGCGGCGGTAGG
>JBATMT010000423.1:0-3777 GCA_049289975.1 Paracoccaceae bacterium
TGTGATTTTGCAAATCCCGTTAACGGGATTGCAAGGAATGCCCACCGCTTTCGCGGGGGTGACAGTTGGGGGTGACGGGTGCCTGTGGGGGTGACAGGGAGGGAGCGCGGGTTGGCAGGGTGCGTGGGGAATGACAGGGCGATGCACTGACAGGGCGATGTGGTGACTGGGCAAGGCGCAGCAGGGACCGACCTGAAAGTATTAAGATCACCTTAACAAAATCACGATCCACATTGATTTTGTTGAATTTTCTGCATGGTCCAGATCTGGACCATCAGTAGTCTGCGGGGCTCTGCCCCGGTTCGGCGCTGACGATCTTCCGCTGGAAGATCGTCCGGGCGCGCCTCTCTCCCCGGGACATTTCCGAGCAGAAAATGTCATGGGCGGGACAGCGGCGCTGTTCTGCGGCGACCCGTTCAGCCGTGCTTGACCATCACATGACGCACGACCGAGTAATCCTCGAGCGCGTAGGCCGAAAGATCCTTGCCGTAGCCTGACTGTTTCAGGCCGCCATGCGGCATCTCGCTGACCAGCATGAAGTGAGTGTTGATCCAGGTGCAGCCGTAGCGAAGCCGCGCGGCGGTGGACATGGCGCGGCCCACGTCCTTGGTCCAGACCGACGAGGCAAGGCCGTAGTCGCTGTCGTTGGCCCAGCGCACCGCATCGTCAACCTCGCTGAAGGGCGTGACAGAGACGACGGGGCCGAATACCTCGCGGCGAACGATCTCGTCTTCCTGACGGGCGCCCGCAATGACGGTCGGGCGGTAGTAGAAGCCGCCCTCGCCCATCACCGAGCCGCCGGTCGTGACCTGAACGTGGCTGAGTTCGCGGGCACGTTCGACGAAACTTGCCACCCGGTCGCGCTGCCGGAGCGAGATCAGCGGGCCGATCTCGTTGGTCGCGTCATCGTCGTTGCCAAGCTGGATCGTCGAAACGGCGGCGGAAAGGTCGGCCACAAGGTTGTCGTAGATCTTCTTGCCCGCGTAGATGCGACAGGCCGCGGTGCAGTCCTGTCCGGCGTTGTAATAACCAAAGGCGCGCAGCCCCTCGACGACGGCGGCAATGTCGGCGTCATCGAAGACGACTACCGGGGCCTTGCCGCCGAGTTCCAGATGGGTGCGCTTGACCGATTTCGACGCCGCCTGAAGCATCTTCTTGCCGGTCGCCACATCGCCTGTCAGCGAGATCATGTCGACGCCGGGATGGTTGATCAGGTAGTTGCCGACCGTTTCGCCTCTGCCCGGCAAGATGTTCACCACGCCGGGCGGCAGAACCTCGGCAAGGATACGTGCGAGCTTCAAAGCGGTGAGCGGCGTCTGTTCGGACGGTTTGAAGACGATGGTGTTGCCCGCGCCAATTGCGGGCGCGAGTTTCCACGCCATCATCATCAGCGGATAGTTCCACGGCGCGATGGAGGCGACCACGCCCACCGCATCGCGGCGGATCATCGACGTGTGACCTGCCAGATATTCGCCCGCGATGGAGCCATGCTGGGTGCGGACCGCCCCCGCAAAGAAGCGGAAGCAATCGACAACGCCCGGCAGTTCGTCATTGCGGGCGGCATTGATCGGCTTGCCGCAGTTCAGCGCCTCAAGCGCGGCGAAGCCGTCGGCCTCGGCCTCGATCCGGTTGGCGATGGTGTGGAGCGCGGTCGACCGCTCGGCAGGGGTGGCGAGTGACCAGCCCTCGAAAGCCTTGCGGGCGGCCGCGACGGCGCGGTCGACCTGATCGGTCGATGCCTCGGGCAGTTCGAGGATCAGGGCGCCTGTGCGGGGGTTGAGGATCTTTTCCCGCGTCTCATCGCCTTTTTCGAGTTGGTCGCCGATCAGGAGGTCAGTGTCGATATGAAGGGTCATGGTCGGTCCTTTCATTTGCCGCCGCCGGCGGTTTCTTCTGCGCCGCGGGTCAGGGTGTATGCGAAGAGAATGGGCAGGAAGGTCGCGGCAAAGACGACGATGGCCACGACGTTGGTGACCGGGCGCTGGCGCGGGCGGACGAGTTCGTCGAGCATCCAGATCGGCAGGGTCTTTTGCTGGCCTGCGGTGAAGGTGGTGACGATGACTTCGTCGAAGGAAAGCGCGAAGGCCAGCATGCCTCCTGCCAGAAGGGCTGTGCCGAGATTTGGCATGATCACATGGCGGAAGGTCTGGAAGGCGCTGGCACCGAGGTCGGCGGAGGCTTCGAGCATCGACGTTCCGAGGCGGCGGAAGCGCGCGACGGCGTTGTTGTAGACGATGACGATGCAGAAGGTCGCGTGGCCAAGGACGATGGTCCATGTCGAGAAGGGGATATCGGCCATCGAGAAGGCGGAACGGAGCGACATGCCGGTGATGATACCGGGCAGAGCGATGGGCAGCACGACAAGAAGCGAGATGGTGTCGCGGCCGAAGAATTTGGCGCGCGACATGGCGGCGGCGCAGAGCGTGCCGAGGACGAGCGCCGTGAGTGACGAGATGAGCGCCACCTTGAGCGACAGCCAGAGCGGTGGCCAGATGTCGGCGCGGTTCCAGGCGACGGCGAACCATTCGGTGGTCAGGCCGGGCGGCGGAAACTGGTAGGACTTTTCCTCGGTCGTGAAGGCATAGAGGAAGATCAGGAGGATCGGCAGGTGCAGGAACAGAAGCCCGCCGATGGCTGACAGGGTGAGCAGGAACGGCGGGCGATCAGAGCGCATCGAAGGCCCCCAGTTTGCGGGCGATCGTGAGGTAAACGAGCATGATCAGGATCGGCACCACGGCGAAGGCGGCAGCTAGCGGAATGTTCCCGGCGGTGCCTTGCAGCGAATAGACCGCCTGCCCGATGAAAAAGCGCGACGAGCCGATGATCTGCGGGATGATGTAGTCGCCGAGTGTCAGCGAGAAGGTAAAGATCGAGCCCGCGATGATGCCCGGCAGCGCGAGGGGGAGTGTGACGCTCCACAAGGTGCGCAGTCCGGAGGCGCCGAGGTCGGCGGAGGCTTCGAGCATCGAGGTCGGCACACGTTCGAGTGAGGCCTGCATAGGCAGGATCATGTAGGGCAGCCAGACATAGACGAAGACGAGGAAGGTGCCGATGTAGGAGGTCGAGAGCGAGTTGCCACCGATCACCGGGATCGAAAGCAGGCCGTCGAGGACCGAGCCCGCGCCGATGCCGTTGGCGGCCCAGGTGATGATGCCCTCCTTGGCGAGGATCAGTTTCCACGCATAGACCTTGACGAGGTAGGACGACCAGAGCGGCAGCATGATCCCGAGGTAGAAGAATGCTTTCCAGCGGCCCTTGGCAAAGCGGGCGGCGAAGAAGGCGATGGGAAACGCGAGGATCACCGACGCAATGGTGACGAGTGCGGCCATCGTCACGGTGCGGACGATGATGTCGTAGTTCTGCGGCAGCAGAAGCTCGCGGTAGGTGTTGAGGGTGAATTCCTTGACGACCACGCCAGAGAACTGGTCGACGGAATAGAAGCTCTGCCACAGAAGGGCAGCGAGTGAGCCGACGTAGACGACGCCGAGCCAGAAGAGCGGCGGGGTCAGGAGAAGCGCCAGTAGGACGCGAGGGCGCTGCCAGAAGAGCGCTGTGAGGCGGTCAGCCAGCCCGCGTTCGGGGTGATGGGAGGAGGCGGACATCAGGCGCTTTCCATCAGGTGGAGGGCGTTCGGTTCCCATGCGAGGCCGACGGTGGCGCCGGGTTCGGGCAATGTGGTGCCTGCGGGGGCGAGCACGGCGATTTCCTGACCGTGGGTTTCAAGCGCGACCCGGGTGCCTGCTCCGAGGTAGCGCAAGGCGGTAACGCGTCCGGTGA
>JBATMT010000424.1:0-12572 GCA_049289975.1 Paracoccaceae bacterium
CTGGGCGCAGTCTGCGGGCCGACAATTGGCGGTTGCGATGGGCAGCACGGATGGCCACCCCGTGGAAGTGACGCTTTCGCCGGACGAACTGGGAAAGGTGCGCATGACATTTGCGGTGGCGGATGGGGCTTTGACGCTGACTTTGGTTGCTGACAGACCGCAGACACTCGACCTGATGCGGCGGAACATTGACCAACTCGCGCAGGAATTCCGTGATCTTGGCTATCAGAATCTGAACTTCTCGTTCGCACAAAACCGGGACCAAAGGCGCAACCAGTCACGCGGCGAGGACCGGGCAGGAACTGTGGAGACCGCTCCCTACTGGCCGCCTCCTGAGGTCGCCCCGGCTGCTGCAAGCAGGGATAGCCGTGGCGTAGACCTGCGTTTGTGAAAGGAACCAGAATGACAATTGTTGCAACGGGTTTGACGGCAACAGGTCTTTCAGCAAAGGCTGCGGGATCAACAGTAACATCGGATGCCACGAAGATATCAACCGATTTTCAGATGTTCCTGAAAATGCTCACCGCCCAGATGAAGAACCAAGATCCACTCAACCCGATGGACTCATCGGACTATGCGACGCAGTTGGCTACCTTCTCCGGCGTCGAACAACAGGTGAAGACCAATGATCTGTTGGGGGCGCTGCAAGCAACGCTGTCATTGTCGGGCATGGCGCAGATGGCAGCCTGGGTCGGGATGGAGGCACGCTCGACTGCAAAGGTTGCCTTTGGTGGGGCACCCGTCACTCTTTATCCCAAGCCAGCACCGGACACCGACAGGGCCGTTCTGGTGGCCTATGACGCGCAAAACCGCGAGGTTATGCGTATTCCGATACCGGTGTCGACTGAGCCGCTGCAATGGACCGGACTGAACGAAAATGGCGCGCCAGTCCCGTATGGCGCGTACAGTCTGCTTCTTGAAAGCTACGCTGGCGGGAAGTTGATCGCCAATGACAAGGTCGAGGCTTACAGCCGCGTGACAGAGATACGGCAGGGTGCGAACGGACCTGAGTTGGTGCTTGCGAGCGGCGATACGGCTCTGCCGTCGGCTGTCAGCGCTCTCCGACCTGCGGCCGGTCAATAGGAAGTGACGGCAAGCCTTGGAGATTCCTTTGCAAGCCAGAGCGCGCCCGTGTCAGAGACCGATCACCTTGGCCAATACCATTCCCAGCACAACAAGTGCTGCACCGATCCCCATCGGCACGAGCCAGTCGACGCTGCGTTTCTGAGCCACTGGCGTCGGCTCTTGCGTTTGTCTGATCAACAGGTTTTCGGCAATCAGAGGCAACTTGGGGCCGAAGCGGCTTAGCACCCGCACTGTCTTGCCAAGGTCGCGCAACAAGGCCTTTGGCCCAAGGTTTTGCCGTACATAGTCTTCGACGATCGGCTTGGCGACTTGCCAGATGTTGATGTGAGGATCGAGTGACCGTGCCACGCCTTCGACCACCACCATGGTTCGCTGCAACAGGATCAGTTCGGTGCGGGTCTGCATGCCGAAGCGTTCCGTGACTTCGAACAGGTAGGATAGCAGCCGCGCCATAGAGATCTGGCTGGCGTCCATGCCAAAGATCGGCTCGCCCACGGCACGGAGCGCACGGGCGAATTCGTGCATATCGCGATCACGCGGCACATAGCCTGCCTCGAAATGTACTTCGGCCACGCGGACATAGTCGCGGCGAATGAAACCCAAAAGGATTTCGGCGTAGACCCGCCGCGTGTAGGCATCGATCTGCCCCATGATACCGAAATCATAGGCGATCACATCGCTGTTCGGGGCGACCTTGAGGTTGCCCTGATGCATGTCGGCGTGGAAATAGCCATCGCGCAGTGCGTGACTGAGGAACAGCTGCAACACACGTGAGGCTATCGCCTCGGTGTCATGTCCGCCGGCCCGGATCGCCTCGACGTCGCCAAGTGGGATGCCTTCGGCCCAACCAAGCGTCATCACCCTGCGTGAAGACAGGTTCCAAAAAGGTTGCGGCACGCGGAAACCCGCGTCGTCCTTGGTGTTGGCGGCAAACTCCGAGGCGGCAGAGGCTTCCAGCCGCAGATCGAGTTCGCCCAGCACCACGCCCTCGAAATGCGCGATCACGTCTGTGGGCCGTAGGCGACGAGAGGCAGGCGAAAGCCGCTCGATCAGGCTGGCGGCGAAGTAGAAGGCATCGATGTCGCGGCGGAAGGCACGTTCGATACCGGGGCGCAGCACCTTGACGGCAACTTCGTCACCGCCGTTCAGAAGACGAGCGTGGTGGACCTGCGCGATTGACGCGGCCGCGACGGGCTCAGAGAACTCTGCAAAAAGCTCGTCGACAGGGCGGCCAAGCTCGGCTGATACCATGGCCCGGGCGGTTGACAGGTCAAAAGGTGGCAATTTGTCTTGCAAGACTCGCAACTGATCGGACAGTTCGACCCCGACCACGTCGGGACGGGTGGAAAGCACTTGGCCGAACTTGATGTAGGCAGGGCCCAGTGCCGTTATGGCACGCGTCACAGGCGGCAAGTTAGGGTCGCCGCGATAGCCAAGCCAGCTGAAGGGCCAGCCGAGTATACGGGCGGCAAGGCGCAGGCGCGGCGGAACTTCCATCGCCTCGAGCGCCAGCTTCATCGCTCCAACGCGCTCGAACGTCGCTCCGGTACGGATCAGCCTCCAGATGTTGTGAGGTCCGCGCACCTCAGATTTTCCAGCCCGAATGCAGCGCCGCGATGCCGAGGGACAGATTGCGATATTTCACCTGCTCGAACCCGGCGTCGGCGATCATGGCGGCGAATTTGTCCTGGTCGGGGAACTTGCGGATCGACTCGACCAGATACTGATAACTGTCGCGGTCGTTGGCAACGATCTGCCCCAACAGCGGAATCACATTGAAGGAATAGCGGTCATAGGCCCACTGCATTGCGGGATTGGGCAACTGGCTGAATTCAAGCACCATCAGGCGGCCGCCTGGTTTCAGAACACGATAGGCTTCCGACAGGGCGTCGGCGATGCGGGTTACATTCCGGATGCCAAAGCTGATCGTATAGACGTCGAAGCTGTCGTCCGGAAACGGCAAGGCCATCGCATCGCCAACGATCCAGTCGAGACTTTCCGCAAGGTTTTCAGCCTCGGCCCGCTTGCGGCCTTCGATCAGCATACTTTCGGTCAGATCGCAAACGGTGGCATGGCCGGACTTGGCGCGCGCCATGAAGCGAAACGCGATGTCGCCAGTGCCACCGGCTACGTCGAGCAGCTTTTGGCCCGGGCGCGGCGCCAGCCAGTCCATCATCGCATCTTTCCAAAGCCGATGGATACCGACCGACATCAGATCATTCATCACGTCATAGCGGTTGGCCACGCGCGTGAATACGCCGTGGACCATCGCCGCCTTTTCGCTTTCCGGCACAGTCTGGAAGCCGAAATGCGTGGTGCTTTCGCTCTGATCGGTCATCGGGTCTTGCCCTTCCTGTTCATCCTGCCTTCCTTACAGGAGCCTTGGGCCTGTAGACAATGCGGCGTGAACGCGCTGCTCGGGGGAACTATGCCGGAACTGCCAGAAGTTGAAACCGTCCGCGCCGGGCTTTTGCCGGTGATGGAGGGGCAGGTCATCAGTCTGGCGCGGGTCAACCGACCAGACCTGCGCTTCCCTCTGCCTGAGCGCATGGCCGAGCGGCTGACTGGCAAGAGAGTCGACAGCCTGCGGCGGCGGTCTAAGTATATTCTTGCCGATTTGTCGTCGGGCGAAACGCTCCTGGTGCATCTTGGCATGTCTGGGAGGATGCTGGTTTCCGGGGCGATGCTGGGGTCTTTCCACCACGACCACCCCGCACCTGCCAAGCATGACCATGTGGTCTTCGACATGGAGAACGGCGCACGTGTGACGTTCAACGATGCCAGGCGTTTTGGCGCCATGGATCTCATGACAACAGAAACGGCCGCTGATCACTGGCTTCTCAAGGATCTGGGACCGGAGCCTTTGGGCAATGCGTTTCATGAAGATTATCTCGTTGGTCGCCTGGCCGGACGAGCCATGCCGATCAAGGCGGCGCTTCTTGATCAGCGGATCGTGGCGGGCCTCGGGAATATCTACGTTTCCGAAGCACTGTTCCGCGCCCGAATCGATCCGCGACGGGCGGCAGGTCAACTATCTGCGATGGATGTGGCTGGCCTAGTGTCCATCATCCGCGCCGTGCTGGACGAGGCGATTGCGGCGGGCGGGTCTTCCTTGCGAGACTATCGCCAGGCTGACGGCGAGTTGGGTTACTTTCAGCATTCGTTCCGGGTCTATGACCGCGAAGGAGACCCCTGCCCCACACCGGGCTGTTCGGGCTTGATCCACCGGATCGTGCAGTCGGGACGGTCCAGTTTTTTCTGCCCGGTCTGCCAGAAATGACATGCGGACACGCCGCCGATCCGCTAGCAAAAAACAAACCAAGTTACGGACGATGATGACATGACCTACCAGACCCTCCTGATGGAAATCGACAAAGGCGTGGCGCTGATCCGCCTGAACCGGCCCGAGGCGCTCAATGCGCTGAATTCGGTGCTGATGGGCGAACTGGCAACCGCACTTGCCGTGATGGACCGTGACGATGCCGTGCGGGCGATCGTGCTGACCGGGTCCGAAAAGGCTTTCGCAGCTGGCGCCGACATAAAGGAAATGTCGGACAAGGGCTTTGCCGAGATGTTTCTGCAAAATCTCTTTGCCACAGAGGCTGACGGGATTCGTGCCTGTCGTAAACCGATCATCGCTGCTGTGGCAGGATTCTGTCTGGGTGGCGGCTGTGAACTGGCGATGCTGTGCGATTTCATCATTGCTGCAGAAAATGCGAAATTCGGACAGCCGGAGATCAAGCTGGGGGTCATCGCGGGAATCGGCGGGACGCAACGGATGACCAAGCTGATCGGTCGCGCCAAGTCGATGGATATGCATCTGACCGGCCGCATGATGGGCGCGGAAGAAGCGGAACGTTCAGGGCTTGTGGCTCGGGTGGTGCCTTCAGACCAACTGCTGCCGGAAGCGATGAAGGCGGCCGCCGACATAGCGCAAAAATCGCAAATTGCTGTAATGGCTGCAAAAGAAGCTGTTCATCGCGCAGACGAAACGCCGCTGGCCGAAGGCGTGCTATTTGAGAGGCGCCTTTTCAACGGACTTTTCGCGACCGAGGACCAGAAGGAAGGCATGAAGGCTTTTCTTGAAAAGCGACCTGCGGTATTTCGCGACAAATAGGCAAAATACCAGGCCGCGCCTTGTTGACTTATCCCCGACTCGGGCCTAGAAGCCCGACTTCAGAATTACTCGAACCGAAATCGGAATCCGACCTATGGCCAATACGCCCCAGTCCAAAAAGCGCGCGCGCCAGTCTGAGCGTCGTCAAGACGTCAACAAGGCCCGCCGGTCGCGGATCCGCACTTTCCTGCGTAAAGTCGAAGAAGCAATCGCTTCCGGCAATCAGGAAGTTGCAGCGACCGCTCTGCGCAACGCTCAGCCGGAACTGGCTCGCGGCATCACCAAGGGTGTGCTGCACAAGAACACTGTTGCTCGCAAGATGTCGCGCCTGTCGGCCCGCGTTAAATCGCTCGTCGCCGCCGCCTGATCTGACGATCAGTTGAATACATTTGGGACGCGTCTTCGGACAGCGTCCTTTTTGCATTTACTGAACCGATTGTAGGTGTCTGTGCTCATTTTGCACGCCCCTCGGGATTCGATTGATCAATTGATGAGTCAAGCAAGAAGTTCTGTTGCGGGGTCTTCACGGGGCTTGATACCGTTATCTTGCGATTCACATCGTCTTGGGGGGACACAGGTACACCACGGATTTTTCGAGGCAACGACTTCGGCGAATCCAAGGCTTGTCAGCTGCACGACAGGTCTGGGGAACTTGGTCTGAAATGCCGTGTGTAACACGGTGTGTATGTTACAGAGTTCATGGCTAGCCAGAGCTGCTTCTGGCGCTGCCGTCTTTTGTGATGTCCTGACCCAGGAATCCATCACTGGGGAAATGTTTCAGATCAAGGTCTGAGCGTTATCCATTGTGCTGGAAAGAAACGAACTGAGTCGCCCGGGAAACCGGATGGCAGCTCTGGGGCTGCTTTGGACGGATAAAAGACGTGGGCAAAAAACAATGACGAATGACACCTGGGGGCAGGCTCGTGAAGAACTTAGAAAAACGGTTGGGAAAAACGCCTTTGCGTCATGGATCGAGCCGCTTGAGCTGACCAGCCTTGCGGGTGGTGTCGCCAGTTTTGACGTTCCGACGAACTTCATGCGTGACTGGGTGTCGCGCAATTTCTCAGAACAGATTCGCGAACATCTGATGAAAGCAGGCGCGGTCGTGGACCGTGTTGATTTCATCGTGCCAAAGCCGAGCGCTGTTCCAGCGAAGAAAGTGGCAAGTGCCGCGCCCAAGAAGGCGCACGCCACCCAGCCGGTCCGTCCGGACGAAGGCGAGATTCTGGGAGCGCCGCTTGATGCGCGCTTTACATTCGACTCCTTCGTGGTCGGCAAGCCAAACGAGTTGGCCCATGCTGCCGCGCGACGCGTTGCCGAAGGCGGGCCGGTCACGTTCAACCCGCTTTTCCTGTATGGCGGTGTTGGGCTGGGCAAGACGCACCTCATGCACGCGATTGCACATGAAATGCAGATCCGCCAGCCGCAGTTGCGGGTGCTTTACCTGTCGGCCGAACAGTTCATGTACCGTTTCATTCAGGCGCTGCGCGACAAACAGATCATGGACTTCAAAGAGCTTTTCCGCTCGGTCGATGTCCTGATGGTCGATGATGTGCAGTTCATCGCTGGAAAAGATTCGACGCAGGAAGAATTCTTCCACACGTTCAATGCGCTGGTGGATCAGAATAAACGCATCGTGATTTCCGCCGACCGTGCGCCGGGCGAAATCAAGGATCTGGAGGACCGCATCAAGAGTCGCCTGCAATGCGGACTCGTGGTTGATCTGCACCCGACCGACTATGAATTGCGACTGGGTATCTTGCAGCAAAAGGCGGATCACTATCGCGGCCAGTATCAGGGGCTGAAGCTGGCCAATGGTGTGCTGGAGTTTCTGGCGCACCGGATCACGACCAACGTCCGTGTGCTTGAAGGCGCATTGACACGGCTTTTCGCCTTTGCTTCGCTGGTGGGCCGCGAAATCACGTTGGAACTGGCGCAAGATTGCCTTGCCGACATTCTCAGGGCATCCGACCGCAAGATCACAATCGAGGAAATCCAGCGCAAGGTCAGCGAGCATTTCAACATTCGCCTGTCGGACATGATAGGTCCCAAGCGGACGCGCACCATTGCACGGCCGCGTCAGGTGGCGATGTATCTGGCAAAACAGATGACGACACGCTCGCTGCCCGATATCGGTCGTCGTTTCGGCGGACGCGATCATACCACGATCATGCACGGGGTCCGGGTGATCGAGGAAATGAAGCTGACCGATCATCAACTCGCCGAAGATGTCGAGCTTTTGCGGCGCCTTCTTGAAAGCTGAAGCCAGGGTGCCCCACCGGGCACCTTGACGCTTTTGGTAATACAATGGAAATTCCCGAAAAAACCTTGAGCCTTGGGGGAAACTTGCTAGGTTTCCATTCCCCGGGGCTCGACACCCGGCATGACAGGGGACGGATATGAAGATCAGTATCGAACGCGCTACGCTTCTGAAGGCTGTGGCTCAGGCGCAGTCAGTGGTTGAGCGTCGCAACACGATCCCGATCCTTGCCAACGTCCTCATCGAGGCCGAGGGGGCCGCGGTTTCGCTCCGCGCCACCGACCTTGATATCGAGGTGATCGACAAGGCCCCGGCGATGGTTGAGCGCGCCGGAGCGACGACGGTTTCAGCGGTAATGCTGCACGAGATCGTGCGGAAGCTGCCGGATGGGTCGCTGGTCCAGTTATCGGATGACGGTGCCGCCGGGCGCCTGACGGTGCAGGCCGGACGGTCAACCTTTTCTCTGGCGACGCTGCCGCGCGAGGACTTCCCGGTGATGGCGTCGTCAGAATATGCGGCGAACTTCTCGGCCCCTGCCGGAGTGCTGCGCCGGTTGTTCGACAAATCGAAATTTGCCATCTCGACCGAAGAAACCCGCTATTACCTGAACGGCGTCTACATGCATGTGGCGAACGGCGAAGACGGTCCGGTTCTGCGCTGCGTGGCGACAGATGGCCACCGCCTTGCCCGCATCGACGCGCCTTTGCCGGAAGGTGCTCAGGGGATGCCCGGCGTGATCGTGCCGCGCAAGACCGTGGGTGAGTTGCGCAAGCTTCTGGATGACGATGACGCAAAGATTGCCGTGTCGGTCTCGGAAACCAAGGTTCGATTCGCAACGCCAGCGATTACGCTGACCTCTAAGGTCATCGACGGAACCTTCCCGGACTACAGCCGCGTGATCCCGACGGGCAACACACGTCGTCTGGAGGTCGATGCAGCGGAGTTCGCCAAGGCGGTTGACCGGGTGGCGACTGTCTCGTCGGAACGTTCGCGCGCGGTGAAGCTGCAACTGGACGAGGATCGCCTGATCCTGTCGGTCAATGCGCCCGACAGCGGTGCGGCCGAGGAAGAGCTTGCGGTTGCCTACAGCGACGAACGGCTGGAGATCGGTTTCAATGCGAAATACCTGCTGGAAATCGCTAGCCAGGTCGATCGCGAGAACGCCGTGTTCCTGTTCAACTCCTCGGGCGACCCGACGCTGATGCGCGAGGGCAGTGACACGTCCGCCGTCTATGTCGTCATGCCGATGCGCGTGTAAACTCGACGGCTTCCATAGGTTTCACTTGGACAGCATGAGGTGAACGTCCGATGTTGTCGGATCTGACCCTCTCGCATTTTCGCTCGCATCGTCGGACGGTGCTGTATTTTGATGGACGGCCCGTGGCGATTTACGGGCCAAACGGAGCAGGCAAGACCAATATCCTTGAGGCTATTTCGCTCTTGTCGCCGGGGCGCGGGCTGCGACGTGCAGGCGCGGATGAACTGGCGCGCAAGCCGGAGGCGCTTGGCTGGAAGATTTCGGCTTTGCTCGACGGACATGAGATCGAGACTTTTGCCGAAGGAAGCGCTGCTCGGACAGCCCAGATCGATGGCAAGATCACGACTCAGGCAGCGCTGGGGCGCATTGCACGAGTGCTGTGGCTGGTGCCCGCAATGGATCGCCTGTGGATCGAGGGCGCAGACGGGCGGCGGCGGTTTCTGGACCGTATGGTTCTGTCTTTCGTTCCCGGCCACGCGGACGTGGTTCTGGCATATGAAAAGGCCATGCGCGAGCGTAACCGACTGCTGAAAGACCAAGAGCGTGATCCCGCATGGTACAGCGCTTTAGAAGCGCAGATGGCCACGTCGGGGGCAGAGATATCGGTGAACCGGCGTACGGTTCTGGCGCGGATCATCGAGGCTCAGCGAGATTCAGCGACGACGTTCCCGGCAGCCGACATGAAAATTGTCGATGCTGAAGGCTCGTGCCATCCAGAAGACCCATTCATGCTCGCCGACGCCATCGCCCATAGCCGACCACGCGACTTCGCGGCGGGTCGCACGCTTGTCGGCCCCCACCGCGTTGATCTCGAGGCCGTCTATCTGGCAAAGGGCGCCCCCGCTTCGCAATGTTCGACGGGTGAGCAGAAGGCATTGCTGGTGTCGCTGATCCTTGCCAATGCCCGCGCGCTGCGGGCGGATATCGGTCAGGCACCTCTCCTCCTTCTGGACGAGGTCGCGGCGCATCTGGATGCAGGGCGGCGGGCCGCGCTGTATGACGAGCTTTGCGCACTGTCGGTACAGGCGTTCATGACGGGCACCGGAGTCGAGTTGTTCGACAGCCTTGGGCCGCAGGCGCAATATCTTGAAGTCACGGAAACCGAAGGCTTGTCAGCCCTCCACGAAAGGCCAGCACCATGACCCCGCAGCGGGTGACCCTGATTACACTGGGCGTCGACAAACTTGGTGCCGCGCGCGCCTTCTACGAGGCACTTGGCTGGGTTCCTGCCAGCGCTCAAGCGGGTGTGGTCTTTTATCAGATGCATGGTGCCGTTCTGGCCCTTTTCGGGCGGGCCGATCTTGCCGCCGATCAGGGACGACCGGGAGAGGCACTTGGCACGGGGGCAATGACGCTTGCCCAGAACTTCGCGACAGAGGCAGAAGTCGATGCGGCATACGAGCTTGCCCTCCGCCACGGAGCAAAGGCACTGAAAAAGCCAGAGAAGGTGTTCTGGGGCGGATATTCCGGCTATTACGCTGATCTGGACGGTCATGTTTGGGAAGTCGCGATGAACCCCTTCTGGCCACTTAATGAAGATGGAAGCCTGACATTGCCGGGGGCTAAATGACCGTTACTGCTGAAAGCCTGTGGCTGTATGCCGGGGCGCTTGTCTTGTTGTGGATCACGCCGGGACCGGTGTTTGTTGCTCTGACCGCCCGCGCGCTCAGCGGTGGCTTCCGGTCGGCCTGGCCGCTGGCCGTTGGCGTTACAATTGGCGATATCCTTTGGCCGCTCGTAGCGATCTTTGGGCTGACGTGGATTGTCGGACAGTTTTCGCATCTGATGATGGTCCTGCATTGGGTCGCGGCAATCATATTTGTCGTGATGGGCGTCCTTCTGATCCGGCACGCGGGCAACTCGATCATGTCGAGTGAGGGACGACTGACGCGGCCGGGCCTTTGGTCGGCATTTTCGGCGGGCGTCGCGGCGGTGATCGGCAACCCCAAGGCCATCTTATTCTACATGGGTGTGCTGCCCGGCTTCTTTGACCTGACCAAGGTGACGGCACCCGACGTTGCCGCGATCCTTGTGCTGTCTGCCTCGGTCCCGTTGATGGGAAACCTGTTCACCGCCTTTGCAGTCGGGCAGGCGCGCAAGCTGTTGTCATCACCCGAGGCGCTCTGGCGGTTGAACGTTGCGGCAGGTTCTCTGCTGATTGCGGTAGGGCTGCTGATCGCCTTGCTCTGACCGCTAAATATTGGGCCTTTCGCGTGACATTGCCCATCTGAGCCACTATAAGATGGATAGTTAAAACCAAGGCAGACAGGCATGACCGAAGCGACCCAGAAACCGGCCGAGTATGGCGCGGATTCCATAAAAGTTCTCAAAGGCTTAGAGGCAGTTCGCAAGCGTCCTGGCATGTATATCGGTGACACCGACGATGGGTCGGGTCTGCACCATATGGTTTATGAGGTAGTCGACAACGGAATTGACGAAGCGTTGGCCGGTCATGCGACCGCCGTGACGGTGAAGATTCATGCCGATGACTCGGTTTCTGTACGCGACAATGGCCGCGGAATTCCGGTCGACATTCATGCTGAAGAGGGTGTTTCCGCTGCCGAAGTGATCATGACGCAGCTTCACGCTGGCGGTAAGTTCAACAACACAGACGAGGGCGGCAACGCCTACAAGGTGTCGGGCGGCCTGCACGGCGTGGGCGTTTCGGTGGTGAACGCGCTGTCGGAATGGCTGGAGTTGACCGTCTGGCGCAACGACACTGAATATCGTGCCCGCTTTGAGCACGGTGAGTGCGTCACCCACGTTTATCCGGTCGGGCCTGCCCCCGGCATGCGCGGTACCGAAGTTCGCTTTCTTGCATCGGCCAAGTCGAACATTCCGGAAGGCACATTTTCGAACCTCGAGTATGAGTTCAAGATTCTGGAAACCCGCCTGCGCGAGCTTGCGTTCCTGAACTCCGGCGTGCGCATCATCCTTGAGGACGAGCGGCACACCGAGCTTCAGCGCACCGAGTTGTTCTATGAAGGCGGCGTGCGCGAATTCGTCAAGTATCTGGACAGGTCGAAACAGGCTGTGATGCCCGAGCCGATCTACATGGTCGGCGAGCGTGGCGGGATCGGCGTCGAAGTCGCGATGTGGTGGAATGACAGCTACAACGAGATGGTGTTGCCGTTTACCAACAACATCCCGCAACGCGATGGCGGCACACATATGGCTGGCTTCCGAGGTGCCCTGACGCGAACGATCAACAACTATGCGCAAAGCTCTGGGATCGCGAAGAAGGAAAAGGTCGATTTCACCGGAGATGACGCGCGCGAAGGTCTGACCTGCGTTCTGTCGGTCAAGGTGCCGGACCCGAAATTCTCGAGCCAGACCAAGGACAAGCTGGTTTCGTCAGAAGTCCGTCCTGCGGTCGAGAATCTGGTGAACGAGAAGTTGGCCGAGTGGTTCGAGGAGAACCCGGCGAACGCGAAGTCAATCGTCGGCAAGATCGTCGAAGCGGCTTTGGCGCGTGAGGCGGCCCGCAAGGCTCGCGAATTAACCCGCCGCAAGACGGCAATGGATGTCGCATCGCTGCCCGGCAAACTTGCTGATTGTCAGGAAAAAGACCCGGCTCTTTCGGAACTGTTCCTCGTCGAGGGTGACTCGGCAGGCGGGTCGGCAAAGCAGGGTCGCTCCCGGCAAAATCAGGCAGTCCTGCCGTTGCGTGGCAAGATCCTGAACGTAGAGCGGGCGCGGTTCGACCGGATGCTTTCATCTGACCAGATCGGCACGTTGATCACTGCGCTTGGTACCGGCATTGGACGCGACGAGTTCAATCTCAACAAGCTGCGTTACCACAAGATCATCATCATGACTGACGCCGACGTCGATGGTGCGCACATCCGGAC
>JBATMT010000425.1:0-2640 GCA_049289975.1 Paracoccaceae bacterium
TTCGGGAACGGCTCGAAGGGTCTACCGTGATCGTTGTCTCGCATCAGGCATCGACACTCGAAAGATTTTGCAGTCGTGGCGCAGTTCTCAAAGACGGACAACTGACCATGTACGACACCCTTGAAGAAGCGAAATGGCACTATGAGCACGCTGCCTAGGGCAACAAAATACCGGATCCGAAAGGTCATGCCTGTGGGTGTGAATCCAGCCTCGGCAGGAGATATGCCGTTTGCTCCAGCGCCAGAGGATGACGGTTTCGGTACTCTGAACCTTGTGCAACAAACGGACGCGCGATCACCCGAAGACGAGGCAGATCTGGCTGCGATCAGAGCGGAAGGTATTCCGTCCCGCCAGCTTCGAGTCGCCCGTCGTGTTGCGTCCCGCAATGGCATAAATGCAGCAACCGACCACGAAGCAGTGATGTTGCTGAGGCGCAAGGGCATCGACCCTTTCCAGCGCGCCAGCATCCTCAATCTGGTGCGCAGCGAAAGTCAGGATCTTGTCGCCGCACAGATCCACCTGCCAAGCAACGCCCCGGACCGAAAGCTTCCGTCGACACAGGTAAACTCGGACGCGCAGCGCGCCCATGCCATCATGAAAATGCAGCGCGACATTGTCCGGCGTCGCCGTCGCAATTTCTTCCTCTTGATCGTGCGGCTCAGCTTCTTCGTGTTTCTGCCGACACTTCTCGCGGGACTTTATTACTACAGATACGCAACGCCACTTTATGCCACAAAGTCCGAATTCGTGATCCAGCAAGCCGAGCCAACGGGTGCTGCGGGCCTTGGTAGCCTGTTCCGCGGCACCCAGTTCGCCACCTCACAAGATGCCATCGCCGTGCAAAGCTATCTGCAATCGCGCGATGCGATGGTGCGTCTCAACGACGAAATGGGCTACAAGCAGCACTTCAGCCAGGATTTCATCGACCCGATCCAGCGCCTGCCAAAGGATGCGACCAACGAAGCGACCTACAGGCTTTACCAGCGCAACGTGAAAATCGCCTACGATCCCACCGAAGGCATCATCAAGATGGAAGTGATCGCCGCCGATCCGCAATCAAGCGAGCGCTTCTCGCGCGGGCTTCTGCATTTCGCCGAACAGCAGGTCGACAAGATGAGCCAGCGGGTGCGCGAAGATCAGATGAAAGGCGCGAGAGACAGCTATGCCGACGCGGAGAAAAAGGTCGAGGCGGCGCAGGCAAGGGTTCTTGCTCTGCAGGAAAAACTTGGAATCCTCGACCCCAAGACAGAGTCCGGCCTCGTCATGGCGCAGATCGGCCAGTCGGACACCGAACTTCGCAAGAAGAAACTCGAACGCGACCAACTGCTGGACAACGCCAAACCCAATCAGGCCCGCCTCGATGGCGTTCGCGGCGACATTGACCGGCTGCAATCACAGATCGACGATCTTAGGGCGAGCCTGACCGAAGGTACTTCCGAAACCCAGTCACTTGCCCAAGTGACGGGCGAGGTTCGGATAGCCGAGGCAGAGCTTGCGACCAGACAGGCAATGCTTGGTCAGGCGCTCCAGCAGGTCGAGACCGCGCGTATCGAAGCCAACCGTCAGGTGCGGTATCTCGCGGAAGGAGTCAGCCCGATTGCCCCGGACGAAGCAACCTATCCGCGCGCCTTTGAAGATACCGCACTTGCATTCCTGATCTTCGCAGGCATCTACATGATGCTGTCGCTTACAGCCTCGATCCTGCGCGAGCAGGTCACATCCTGAGGACCCATCCATGACGAAAATGAAAGCCGTCTCATATGGCGGCGTCGTGACCAGCAACGACCGTCCACTGACCGTAATCGCCGGACCCTGCCAGATCGAAAGCGCCGACCATGCGCAGATGATTGCGGGCATCATGGCCGAAGCCTGCAAGGCAGTCGGGGCGCAATATGTGTTCAAGGCGAGCTATGACAAGGCGAACCGGACATCGCTGAAGGGCAGGCGCGGGCTGGGTATCGAGGCAGGCCTTCAGGTTCTGGGCGATCTGAAAGCCAAGATGGGTCTGCCGGTCCTCACCGATATTCACGATGCCGAACAGGCGCGGATCGCCGCTCAGGTGGTCGACGTGATCCAGATACCTGCTTTCCTGTGCCGCCAGACCGACCTTCTGATTGCAGCAGGCGAAACCGGCGCCGTGGTGAACATCAAGAAAGGCCAGTTCCTTGCTCCGTGGGACATGGACAATGTCGCCGCCAAGGTCGCCAGCACCGGCAACGACCGCATCTTGCTGACCGAGCGCGGCGTATCTTTTGGCTATAATGCTCTGGTGGCCGACATGCGGTCACTGCCGACCATGGCAAAGACCGGCTATCCGGTGATCATGGACGCAACCCATTCGGTCCAGCAACCCGGCGGCCTTGGTGGCTCAAGCGGTGGACAGCGCGAGTTTGCCCCGGCAATGGCCCGGGCGGCGGTCAGCCTTGGCATTGCCGGTGTGTTCATCGAAACCCATCAGGACCCGGACAACGCTCCTTCGGACGGCCCGAACATGGTCCGGCTTTCTGATATGCCCAAGCTGCTCGAAGTGCTGATGGCAATCGACGCCATCGCAAAAGCCGATCCGATCCGCGTCTGACGTGTCGCCGCCTTTGGCGGCGGTCCGCCGGAAGGGCGCTGCCCTTCCGGACTATCCTGGGG
>JBATMT010000426.1:0-5642 GCA_049289975.1 Paracoccaceae bacterium
GATCAGCTTTCCGCTGCGTCTTCTTTTTCTTTCTGCGGCACGATTTCGGCGCCAGTTTCCTGATCGACCATCTTCATGCCGAGGCGGACCTTGCCGCGCTCGTCGAAGCCGAGAAGTTTGACTTTCACTTCCTGGCCTTCCTTGAGGATTTCGTTCGGGTGGTTCAGGCGCTTGTTCGCGATCTGCGACACGTGGACGAGGCCGTCGCGCTTGCCGAAGAAGTTCACGAATGCACCGAAGTCGACGAGCTTGACGACCTTGCCGGTGTAGATGTGCCCTTCTTCCGGCTCGGCGACGATCGACCAGATCATCTCGTGCGCCTTCTTGATCGCGGCAGCGTCGCTGGACGCGATCTTGATGACGCCGTCGTCGTTGATGTCGACCTTGGCACCCGAGACTTCGACGATCTCGCGGATAACCTTGCCGCCCGAGCCGATCACTTCACGGATCTTGTCGGTCGGGATGGTCAGCGTTTCGATCTTCGGAGCGTATTCGCTGAAGCCCTGCGGGGCGGACAGCGCCTTGTTCATCTCGCCTAGGATGTGGAGACGGCCGTCTTTGGCCTGCGCAAGAGCCTGCTCCATGATCTCGGGCGTGATGCCGGCAACCTTGATGTCCATCTGGAGCGAGGTGATGCCGTTGGCAGTACCCGCAACCTTGAAGTCCATGTCGCCGAGGTGGTCTTCGTCGCCGAGGATGTCGGTCAGAACCGCCCACTTGCCGTCGTCTTCGAGGATCAGGCCCATGGCAACGCCTGCCACCGGGGCTTTCAGCGGGACGCCTGCGTCCATCATCGAGAGAGAGCCACCGCAGACCGACGCCATCGAGGAGGAGCCGTTCGATTCGGTGATCTCGGACACGACGCGGATCGTGTAGGGGAAGTCGGTCGCGGCGGGCAGGACGGCCTGAAGGGCGCGCCATGCGAGTTTGCCGTGGCCGATTTCACGACGACCGGGCGAGCCAACGCGGCCCACTTCGCCGACCGAGTAGGGCGGGAAGTTGTAGTGCAGGAGGAAGTTCGAGCGCGAATTGCCGTGCAGCGCGTCGATGATCTGCTCGTCTTCGCCGGTGCCGAGGGTGGTGACCACCAGACCTTGCGTTTCACCGCGGGTAAACAGCGCCGAGCCGTGCGTACGCGGCAGGATGCCGGTTTCGGCAACGATCGGACGAACGGTCTTGTTATCGCGGCCGTCGATGCGGGCGCCACCGTTGATGATGTCGCCGCGCAGGATCGAGGATTCCAGCTTCTTGATCGCCGAACCGAGGTTCGCATCGGCCAGATCTTCCTCGCCCAGCGCGCCCTTGATGGCGTCTACTGCTGCCGAGATCGCGTTGGTGCGTTCTTGCTTGTCACGCAGCGCAAAGGCAGCGCGCATCTGGGTTTCGCCAGCGGCTTTGACCTTGACGTAAAGGCCAGAATAGTCCGGAGCATGGAAGTCGAAGGGCTCCTTTGCGCAGTCCTCGGCGAAGTCGATGATCATGTCGATCACCGGCTGCATCGCCGCATGGCCGAACTTCACTGCGCCCAGCATTTCGGCTTCGGTCAGTTCATAGGCTTCCGATTCGACCATCATAACGGCGTCTTTGGTGCCGGCGATGATCAGATCGAGGCGCTGGTCGGGGTTGTTCTTGAGGTTCTGGATGTCGTCGACAGCCGGGTTCAGAACGTAGTTACCATTCGAGAAGCCGACGCGGGCGGCACCGATCGGGCCCATGAACGGCACGCCCGAGATGGTCAGGGCAGCAGATGCGGCGATCATCGCGACGACGTCAGGCTCATTGACCAGATCGTGCGACAGAACGGTGGCCATCACGAGGACTTCATTCTTGAAGCCATCGACGAAGAGCGGGCGGCAGGGACGGTCGATCAGACGCGAGGTCAGCGTCTCTTTTTCAGACGGGCGCGCCTCGCGCTTGAAGAAGCCGCCGGGGATCTTGCCGGCTGCGTAGTATTTTTCCTGGTAGTGGACGGTCAGCGGGAAGAAGTCCTGTCCCGGCTTCGCGGTTTTCGCGAAGGTCACGTTGGCCATGACGGAGGTCTCGCCCAGAGTGGCGATGACCGAGCCGTCAGCCTGACGGGCGACCTTGCCGGTTTCCAGAGTGAGCGTTTCTTCGCCCCACTGGATGGATTTCCGAGTAACGTTGAACATGTGTTTTCCTATCTCGCGCAGGGACCCTCCCCGCGCCATGTGCCTTGCGGCGTTGCGTACGGGCCCCATGCCCGTGGCTTCTTTCCTTTCACGGCTGCCCGCCCCACGAAGCCCGGTGGGGAGGCCGACATCAGGCCCTTATGGCCTGATATGAAAGAGAAACGCGCCCGCCCGACTGTTGCGGGGGGGCGCGTTTCATCCGTTAGCGGCGCAGGCCCAGACGCTCGATGAGCGTGGAATAGCGCGCTTGATCGTGCTTCTTGAGGTAGTCAAGAAGCTTGCGGCGCAGAGCAACGAGCTTCAGCAGGCCACGGCGGGAATGGTTGTCCTTGACGTGGGTCTTGAAGTGCTCGGTCAGCGTCGAAATACGCGACGAAAGAATCGCAACCTGGACTTCGGGCGAACCCGTGTCGCCCGCTTTGGTGGCAAATTCCTTGATGAGGCGGTTCTTTTCTTCAACAGTGATCGACATCGGGATCTCCTTTCGGAATTGGGTTATGGCGCAGGCCGGGATGTCGTCCAGCGAGGCCCGTGGAGTGTCCGTCGGTTAAGACGGATGCGCGCCTATAGGGGAAAAACCGCAAAAAGGAAAGCTATTTCGCCGAAAGACGGCGGCTTGGGGCTGCCCCCGCTTGGGCCGAGTTGACAGGCCCAACAAGTCTCCGGGGGCCGAGAAGGCTATTGGCCGCCCCACCTTTGCGGCTCGGTCGCATAGCTGACGTACAGAGGATGCCTTGGGTGGCCGTCTTTTGTCAGGCCGAGTGACCAGAGGGGCAGGTTTGCGGCGGCAAGTTTCTCGCGCACCTGCGCCCCACGCCCAAGATGCGCGCCGTGGGTGCCCCAACCGCAGAGGATCAGGTCGGCGCGGGTCGCTGCACCCAGCAGAACTTCGTCGTTTTGCGTGCCAATAGGGTCAGTGGTGCGCTTCAGGACTTTGGGCAACGTTGCCTTCCAGCCGAAAAGGTTCGCGACAGCGAACGCGCCAAAGCCCATCGCCCGCGCCCGTCGTTCGCAGCGTTCGATGGTCGGGTCGTTCTGGCGTTCGTCGGCGGTCGAGGGGTTGAGCATGACGTACAGAAGTGTCCCGCCCTGCCCCCAGCGGCGGGTCAGCAGATAGCGGTAGTGGCCGCAATCGGAGTGCAGGGCTTCGGAATGGCGGCCCGATTCCTCGTGCATGCGGCGGATCATGGACGGGGTCGGGTCATGGAAAAGGACAGGGGGCCGAAAAGCTCATGCCCTTGCCCGACTCGGGGTGGCGGAAGCGCAGGCTTTCGGCGTGGAGCATCAGGCGGGGAAAGTCGCGCGCGGCACCTTCGGCATAAAGCGGATCGCCAAGGATCGGATGGCCGAGCGACTGCATGTGAACGCGCAACTGGTGGCTGCGCCCGGTCAGCGGGTAAAGGCGCACGCGGGTGATGCCGCCGTCCTCGTATCCAAGCACGCGCCAGTCGGTCTGGGCAGGTTTGCCGGTGTCGTGGTTCACGTGCTGGCGGGGGCGGTTCGGCCAATCGACGATCAGTGGCAAGTCCACCCTGCCCTCTTTCGGCTCGAGCCTGCTCCACAGGCGGGCGCGGTAAACCTTCTTGGTCTTTCGCTCCTCGAACTGAAGGCCAAGCACCCGCTGCGCATGGCGTGTCAGCGCAAAGACCATCACGCCCGACGTATCAAGGTCCAGCCGGTGTACCAGCAGGGCCTCGGGGTAGAGTTTCTGCACGCGGGCGATCATGCAATCGGCCAGATGCTCGCCCTTGCCCGGCACCGACAGGAGCCCCGCGGGCTTGTCGACAAGCAGCACCTCGTGATCGGCATGGATCACGCGGACCGGTTCGTCAGGGGGCGTATACGTGAAGTCTGACATGCCTCGCGCTTAGTGGAAGTTGCACGTGAAAGGAAGTGTGGGATGGGCAGCAGGCTTTCTGTTGCAGGACCGATCAGGCGGCCTGCCCGTGGCAGGCTGCCCGCTCCTTTTCCCAGAGGCGGAAACCGTAGGGAAAGGAGAGAGCAGTCCTGCGCGTCCGGATTTGCAGCGGGACAAATCCGGGACGAGGGAACGTGCCGGCGGGACCGGATGACGTCGCGAGCGGCCATAAAGCCTTATACAATACGATGGCCTTCCGCCTTTAGGCGCCGGGCGATCTCGGCGATGTGGGCGGGCGTCGTCTCGCAGCAGCCGCCGATTATGGTGGCGCCCATGCCTACCCAGCGGAGCGCGAAGTCGGCATAGCGGGCGGGCGTCATTTCGGGACGGGCATGGAGGACATCGACAGTTGGATTGTCCTTGAGGAATTCCTTGGTGATCTGTTGAAAGCCGTTGGCATAGGCACCGAACGGCAGGCCAAATGTCGCAAAGATGCCCAGCGCAGCGGCCATCGCCTCGGGCGCAGAGCAGTTGGCCAGAACCGCTGCCGCACCACCGTCCGTGAGGATCGGGCCAAGCGCGGCAACGGGCTCGCCCGAGCGCAGGAGCGTGCCGTCTTCATCATCGACGGTAACCGACAGCCAGACGGGTTTGCCTGCCGCCTTGGCGCCTTCCAGAACGGCGCGGGCGTGGTCGAGGGAGGCGACGGTTTCGGCGATCAGGAAATCGGCCTTGGGGCCGATCTGGCGGGCGACTTCCTCGTAAAGCGCCACGGCCTTGCGATGTTCGGGCAGCACATCAGACCGGTAAGATGCACCGAGCGGACCAAGTGATCCTGCGATGCGGCCAGAGCCATGCGCGGCGCGGGCATCGGCGGCTTCCGACATGGCCTGTGCGTGAAGGGACGCGAAGCGGTCGTCGATGTCAAATTTCACCAACCGGTCATGGTGGATGGCGTAGGTGTTGGTGGTGGCAACTGTGGAGCCTGCCGCGAAATAATCGGCGTGAACGTCGCGCACCAGACCGGGGTGGTCGATCATCACCTGCGTCGCCCACAGGGGCGTTGGCGTATCGCCCGAGCGGGCTACAAGCTCTTGCCCCATCCCGCCGTCAAGTAGTGTCACGTCTGCCATGATGTCCTCAATCCGCTACCAGTCTGACCGCCAGAAGTGCGAGCATTCCGCCCGCAATCCGGTTCAGGAGTGACATGCGCGAGGCGAGCGACTTGCGCAAGAGGCCAGCAAGCGCGCCGTAGGCCATCGTCACCAACGTTCCGGTGAGGGTGAAGGTCGCGCCGAGGATCAGGATCTGTTGCCAGACCGGGCCGGTCCCGGGGTCGGTGAACTGCGGCAGGAAAGCGAGGATGAATAGCGCGACCTTGGGGTTCAGCGCGTTGGTCAGAAATCCGCGCCGGATGGCGGCGGCAGCGCTGAGCCCACCTTCGGTGGCGCTGGCGGCCCGGGCGTTCCAGCTGTTCCACGCCAGCCAGAGGAGATAGGCCGCGCCAAGCCACTTCAGCGCGACAAGGGCTGCGGGGACGGCTGCCAGCAGCGCGGTGATGCCAAGGGCCGCAAGACCTATGTGCCAGATGCCGCCCAAGCCCACGCCAAGCCCGGCCGCCGCCCCGACACGCG
>JBATMT010000427.1:0-2078 GCA_049289975.1 Paracoccaceae bacterium
GCCAAGGCGCTGCTGAAGACTCTTCAACTCGTCTTGCATGGCTTCCCGCAGTTTGAGGTCAAGCGCGCCAAGGGGTTCATCTAGAAGAAGTACGCGCGGTTCGTTGACGAGCGCGCGGGCGAGCGCGACGCGCTGGCGCTGGCCGCCCGACAGTTGTGCGGGCTTGCGGTCACCAAAGCCTGCGAGCTTCACCAGTTCAAGCATCTCGTCGGCGCGCTTGTGACGTGTCGCCTTGGCCTCGCCCTTGACCATCAGGCCATAGGCGACATTGTCGCGGACCGACATGTGCGGAAAGAGTGCATAGTCCTGAAAGACGGTGTTCACGTTGCGGCGGTTGGGCGGAACGTGGCTGGAGGGCTCGCCGAAGATCATGATCTCTCCTGCGGTTGGCAATTCGAAGCCGGAGATCAGCCGCAGGCAGGTGGTTTTGCCAGACCCGGAGGGGCCGAGCATCGCGAAGAACGAGCCTTCCTCGATGGTCAGGTCGACCTGATCGACTGCCTTGATGAGACGGTCAGGCGTGCCGAAATGGCGCGACGCAGAGCGGAATTCGACGGCAGCGGTCATGGCAATCATCCGAAATGCCCCCGGCGCGAGGCCGGGGGGCGTGCAGTTTGTGGCCCCGGTTGGTCCGGGGACAGGTTTATCGGATCAACGGCCGCCGATCACGCCGATGTAGTCGGACACCCAGCGGTAGTAGGGAACGCAGGCGCCTTCGCCTTGCGAGCAGTTGGCGACCGGGGTGGTCCAGAAGCGGATCTTGTCGAAGTCGTCAAAGCCGTTGGCGGCACAGCCTTCCTTGGTCTGCATGCCCGAGCCATCTTCACAGGTAGCCGGAACCACAGGGACCGAGCCGAACCAGACCGACAGGTCGGATTGCAGGTTCGAGGACAGCGTGTGCTCCATCCACTTGTAGGCGCAGTTGGGGTGTGCGGCGTCGGCTTCCAGCATCGTCGTGTCGGCCCAGCCGGTGGCACCTTCTTCGGGGATCGTCGAGGCGATTGGCTGCCCCTCGCCTTTCAGGAGGCCGACCTGGAACGGCCAAGAGCCGGAGGCAACGACGCCTTCGTTCTTGAAGTCATCGACCTGGATCATGGCGTCGTGCCAGTAGCGGCCGACGAGTTCGCGCTGCTGACGCAGGAGGTCGAGCGAGGCCTTGTACTGATCTTCGTTCAGTTCATAGGGGTTCTTGATGCCAAGTTCGGGCTTGTGGGCCATCAGGTACTGGGCGGCGTCGGCAATGTGGATCGGGCCGTCATAGGCCTGCACCCGGCCTTTGTTCGATTGGCCATCGGGAAGGGTCTGTTCTTCGAACACCACGGACCAGCTCTTTGGCGGCTCCTTGAATACGTTGGTGTTGTACATCAGGACGTTCGGACCCCACTGGTAGGGCACGCCATAGTGGACGCCGTCGACGGTGAACCAGGGTGCGTCCTTCAGGCGGTCATCGACCTTGGACCATGAGGGAATGAGATCGGTGTTGATCGCCTGAACCCGCTTGCCTGCAACAAGGCGCAGCGAGGCGTCGCCCGAGGCGGTCACGAGGTCGAAGCCCCCTTCGTTCATCAGCGCGACCATCTCGTCAGACGTGTTGGCGGTCTTGACGTTGACCTTGCAGCCCGTGGCTTCCTCGAACTTGGTGACCCAGTCGTAGGCCTTGTCGGTTTCGCCACGTTCGATGTAGCCCGGCCAGGCGACGATGTTCAGCTCACCCTCGCCATCGCCGACGGCGGTCATTTCCGCCCAGGCAACGGAAGATGTCGAGAAGGCAAGCACAGTCGTAGAGATCAATAATTTCTTCAGCATGGTCGCTCCCTTTGCACAGTGGGCGCTTGATGGCCCGGTGGACGGTCCCGGCACGATGCCGCCGCCTCTGGTTCTGGGAAAAGGATGGGCCGCGTTAGGAGGTTTCGCAATATCAAAAGGAAGATAGTATCTATCGGAAGCTCCGATACTTCTGTGCATGCATCGCGCCGCAATCCTTTCGCATAAAGCGCGGCCGCGGCGCGTGGCGGAGGCTCTGCCCCCGCGCCCCCGGGATATTTGCGAGCAGAAAATGAGCAGGGAGGTCGTAGGCC
>JBATMT010000428.1:0-4860 GCA_049289975.1 Paracoccaceae bacterium
GATTATTTCGATGCGCTCGCGCACATCAGACCTCTCGGCAGTGGCTCTGGCCTTTCACAGTGCTATGCTCTAAGGGCGATACCGCAATAATCACCCACGGATAGGGCCATGTCGGATGATCTGAAACGGGCGATTTCCCCCACTGAGGAAATCATCGAAGAAGCGCGCAATGGCCGCATGTTCATCCTTGTCGATCATGAAGACCGCGAGAATGAGGGTGATCTGGTCATTCCCGCCCAGATGGCCACACCGGAGGCGGTCAACTTCATGGCCACACACGGACGAGGCCTGATCTGCCTGACGCTGCCGGGCGAGCGCATTGATGCGTTGGGCCTGCCCCTCATGTCCACGAAAAACGCCTCGCGGCACGAAACCGCCTTCACCATCTCGATCGAAGCGCGCGAGGGTGTGACGACGGGTATTTCCGCCCATGACCGTGCCAGAACCATCTCGGTCGCTACTGACCCGACCAAAGGTGCTGCCGACATTGCGACACCGGGGCATATCTTCCCGCTACGGGCCCGCGAGGGTGGTGTGCTGGTTCGCGCAGGTCACACAGAGGCAGCCACGGACATCAGCCGACTTGCCGGGCTTAACCCTGCGGGCGTGATCTGCGAGATCATGAACGACGACGGTACCATGGCACGTTTGCCTGAACTGATCGCCTTCGCGCAGCGGCACCGGCTGAAGGTCGGCACCATCTCGGACTTGATCGCATACCGATTGCGCAATGACAGCCTTGTTCGCGAAATCGCGCAGCGGCCGGTCACGTCGCTGACCGGCGGAACTTGGATGATGCGGGTCTTTTCCGACGCGACCCAAGGGGCCGAGCATATCGTTCTGTCCAAGGGCGACCTGTCGACACCCGACCCGGTTCTGGTTCGCATGCATTCGCTGAACCCGCTTGAAGATGTGTTGGGTCTGCATCCCTCGCACGCCGGTCAAATGCCCGCGGCGATGAACGCCATCGCCAAGGAAGGCAGGGGCGTCGTCGTGCTTCTGCGTGACACCGAGATGAAGCTCGCGCTTGACGAGGAAGCTACACCGCACAAGCTACGGCAGTACGGGCTCGGAGCACAGATTCTCGCGGCGCTCGGGCTACATGAAATAGAACTGCTTACCAATTCGGGGACGCCAAACATCGTCGGCCTCGATGCCTATGGCCTGACCATCACCGGCGCCCGCCCGATCGACAAGGAATAGGACATGGCCGGATCTGAAAGCCATTACACTCTGCCGCTGCCGCGCTTCGACAAGCCGGTGAAACTTCTGGTCGTCGTTGCGCCTTACTACAAGGATATTGCCGACAACATGATCGCCGGTGCCAAGGCCACTGCCGCCGAAGTTGGAGCCAGCGTTGATGTGATAGAGGTGCCGGGCGCGCTGGAAGTGCCGACGGCTATCGGCATGGCATTTCGCATGGCGGACTATGATGGTTTTGTCGCGCTTGGCTGTGTCATTCGTGGCGAGACCACGCACTATGACACCGTCTGTAATGACAGCTCGCGCGGCATCACCATGCTCGGCCTGTCAGGCGCGTGTGTCGGCAATGGTATCCTGACCGTCGAGAACCGACAGCAGGCTGAAGTCCGCGCCGATCCAAACGGCCAAAACAAGGGCGGCGGCGCCGCAGCGGCGGCCTTGCACCTGATCGCACTTTCGCGCAAATGGGCGCGCCAGACCAAAGGGATGGGCTTCCGTCCGGAAGGCTCGTTCCGGGTGGCTGGTGATACGGAAGGGCCGGGTCGCGCATGAGCGAAGACGTCAAAAAGCTTTCTCTGGAAGAAAAGCGGCAGAAGAAATCTGCGGCGCGGCTTTACGCCGTGCAGGCACTTTTCCAGATGGAAGCAGCAGGCCAGACGGTCGACAAGGTGCGCCGCGAGTTCGAGACGCACCGCTTTGGCGCGATCTATGAAGATGATGAAATGGTGGAGGGTGACACCGATCTCTTCCGTCAGATCCTCGAGGAAGCCGTGAACTGGCAGGCCAAGATCGACCAGATGACTGACCGTGCCTTGGTTGCCAAATGGCCGATCGACCGCATTGACCCGGTGTTGCGCGCGCTTTTTCGTGCGGCCGGGGCCGAACTGACGCTACCTGCCACGCCGCCGCGTGTGGTCATCACCGAATATGTCGACGTTGCGCACGCATTTTTCCCAGACGGGCGCGAGCCGAAATTCGTGAACGCCGTGCTCGACCATATGGCCCGCGAAGCAAGACCCGAAGCTTTCTGAACAGCCGCCGCGCAGGGTCGAGACAAGTCCGCGTTGATAGGGCATAGTCTGGCAATCTTGTCTGGGGAGGAGTGCCATGAAGACGTTTCTGTATGCTGCCGCATTGATCTCGATGGTGGGTCCAACGGCCTTGATGGCGGACGGCACGCCCGTACCCGCAAAGGGAGTGCCAATGGCCTGGACGCTCAATTCCGTTGACGGTGAGCAGGTGACCTACAAGGTCACGCTGGACAACAGCACTGAAGGTCGGATCGCAGGGCGCGCTCCCTGCAACACATATTTCGGTCGCTTTGATGTGGCCGATGGCAAGGTGACTGTCGGGCCGATTGCTTCAACCCGCATGGCCTGCGCTGATATGGCGTCCGAGACGGCATATCTGCAGATGCTGCAAGCCGTGGACCAGATCGAACAAAGCCCCGGCCAACTTGTCCTGTCCGGCGCGGGTCACACACTGAGCTTCATCCAGCCCATCGAGTAGACTGCGACAAAGACGCCGCTTCAAGGTCGTCAACCCTCTGCTATTCTCGCATCAGCAGGGGGTCTACATGCAGCCACTAGTCAAGCTTTACATCCGCCACGTCTTCATCGGCTTTCTTCTGGCGTTGGCCTTCACCGGCCTACTGCTTTGGCTGAACATCGGCAATCTGTGGCACCTGATCACTGCAACCAGCGATGGGCCTTTAGCTTTGTTGATGCTTGTGATCTTTAACACCATCGTCTTCGCGGGCGTGCAGTTTGCCATCGCAATTATGGGTATGGCCGAGCACGAGGACAAACCGCGCGGTACGCGTGCGCCCGTTACCACGGGTGAGCCCGTCAAAATTGCCGTTGGTGCTCAAAGCGGCGGGAACCGCGGCAACCGTGACGGCGTGAATTTCCCGAGAGCCTGACTGATCAGGTGGGCGCCAGATACCAAGGCCAGGACCTTGGCAGAGCCAGCTCCCTCGGAAATGCTTATCGGCCACTGGAAAAGTGCCGAACACGAGAAGGGCAGAACCCGCCACCGATCAAGATAGGCGCTGTCAGCCTATGACACAAGCGCCGCCGTCTGAGGCTCAGTAAGGTTTTCCTGACCTTCCCTTGGGGCAGGCCTGTGCTACATCGCCGTCGCGCATCAGACATTCGTTTGTATGCGAACGAACTTGGCGAACAGGATTTGCATCATGAAAGGTATCGGACTTCTGTTCTTTGTATCGGGCGTGTTTTATGGCCTCGGCGGGATGCTGCTTGGCATCCATATGGGCATGGCGCAGGATTTCACTCTTGCACCGGCCCATGCTCACCTGAACCTTCTGGGCTTCGTGACCATGTCGCTCATGGGGATATTTTACCATCTCACGCCCAAGGCGGCGGAAACGCTGCTGGCGCGGATCCAGTTCGGCCTCTCGACGGCTGGGGTCTGGACGATGGTGCCGGGTATCGCACTTGCCGTCACCGGCAGCGGTGAGGTGCTTGCGATTGCTGGATCGTTGCTGGTTGTCTCTGGCATGGCCGCGTTTCTGGTCAATATCCTTTTGACGCTGCGGTCGCGAAGCCAGACGGCTCTCGCTGCCGCCTGAGTGGTGGCAACCGAGATTGTAAAGGGGGCCACAGCGCCCCCTTTACAGATGTTCCCTGTATGTTCATGATCAGCTCATGGATAATACGCTTCCAGAAAGTCGCAGATTGCAGCCCGGTCAGCTACTGGCGCGCGGGGTTTGCCGACATTTGCTGACGCACGGTTTTGTCACGGTCGAGGAATTGGTCCCGTCTCCGGGCCTGCGTGTCGACGTGATGGCTGTTGGGCCAAAGGGCGAGGTCTGGATCATCGAGTGCAAGTCGAGCCGCTCAGACTACCTGACCGACCGCAAATGGCAGAACTATCTGGAATGGTCCGATCGTTTCTTCTGGGCAGTAGATGCTGATTTCCCGGTCGATTTGCTGCCGTCGGGAACGGGCCTGATCATCGCCGACAGTTATGATGCCGAAATCTTGCGACTTGGGCCGGACACGCCCATGGCTGCAGCACGGCGCAAGGTCATGATGATGAAGTTTGCCCGCCATGCAGCGCTGCGCTTGCAGGCTGCTCGTGATCCCGCGGGGCTGGCGACGGAATTTTTCAGCGCTTCCTAGGTTTGCCCTTGCCGCCGCTTTGCATGGACCGTGCTGCCTCGGCTGCCGCCATCAGCTCTTCGGCGATCTCCTCCGCCTCCTCCGGATCGAAATCCAGCGGCAGGTCGATGCCGTCGCCTTCGACATAGATGCGGACCATGCCGAGACTGGTGGGTCCGATCTGCAGGTTCGCTGCAACGTCGCTTTGCTTGTCGATCCCCATGTCTCTAGACCTCTGGATGGTTGATCTGTCACCGCTAACGCGGAACGGGGGCCGGATTCAAGATGTCCCGATCTGGTGAACTTGCATTCCTGCTGGCGCCAGCGGGCCGATGCCGTCGGTGCTACAGACTTGCCGTGGCGACGACAGCGGTTTTCAAAACCTGCCAAGACCTTGGCAGTTCCTGTCGAACATCCCTTGCATTCGCGGGGTCTTGACGCTAAATCGCCGCTCGTGTGCAGCCTTAGCTCAGTTGGTTAGAGCACCAGATTGTGGATCTGGGGGTCCCCCGTTCGAGCCGGGGAGGCTGTACCA
>JBATMT010000429.1:0-1935 GCA_049289975.1 Paracoccaceae bacterium
GGATATCGAGGCGCTGACGGCGATGCTTAGGGATGTATCCGAGCGGAAATAACGCTTGCATCCGGTGGATTGGCCGGGTGATATATCCGGTGAAACATATCGCTTGCCGGAGGAAATCATGTTTTCATTCACGCGTCGGCTTGGTTTGGCCGCTACATTGGCTTTGGGTACGGCCATCGCGATGCCCGGTGCAGCGTCCGCCGAGGAGATCACGGTATTTGCGGCGTCGAGCCTGAAGAACGCGCTCGATCAGATTGCCGCCGATTGGCAAAAAGACACCGGCACTACGGTCGTGATATCGTATGAGGGATCGCCCAAGCTGGCCAAGCAGATCGAAGAGGGCGCTCCGGCAGACCTGTTCATCTCGGCGTCGAAGAAGTGGATGGACACTTTGTCTGACGAGAAGCTCATAAGGGACGACAGCCGCAAGAACATCCTTGGCAATACCCTGGTTCTGGTGGCGGCTGGCAAGGGCGCGGCGCCGGTCGAGATCAAGAAGGACTTTGATCTGAAAGGTCTTCTGGGCGAGGGCAAGCTGTCGATGGCGACAGTGGATTCGGTTCCGGCAGGGCAGTACGGCAAGGAGGCGCTGGAGTCTCTGGGCGTCTGGCAGGCGGTCGAGGGCAATGTCGCGCAGTCGGAAAACGTGCGGGCGGCGCTGGCGCTGGTGGCGACGGGCGAGGCACCGTTTGGGATAGTCTACGCATCGGACGCGGTTGCCGACGACGAGAGCGGCGACAAGGTTACTGTCGTTGGTACCTTCCCGGACGACAGCCACAAGCCGATCGTCTATCCGGCAGCGGTTCTGGCTTCGAGCGCCAAGCCGGAGGCACAGAGTTTTCTGGATGCCTTGAGTTCTGACGCTGCTTCGGCAGTATTCACCGCGCAGGGTTTCACTGTGCTGAAGTAGAGGTCTTATGACCGATTGGTTTACCGCAGACGAATGGCGCGCAGTGGCTTTGTCGCTGCGCGTTTCGCTGTGGGCGACCGCGTTGAGCCTGCCTTTGGGCGTATGGGTCGCCTATCTGCTGGCGCGACGGCAGTTCTGGGGCAGGCAGGTGCTGAACGGCGTCGTGCATTTGCCGCTGATCCTGCCGCCGGTGGTGACGGGATACCTGTTGCTGATCACCTTCGGGCGGAAGGGAACGGTCGGGCAGCTGCTTGATCAGTGGTTCGGGATCGTGCTGGCGTTCAAGTGGACGGGCGCGGTGCTGGCGGCGGCGGTGATGGCGTTTCCTCTGATGGTGCGGGCGATCCGGCTGGCGTTCGAGGCGGTTGATCCACGGCTCGAGCAGGCGGCGGGTACGCTGGGTGCGCCTCCGGTCTGGGTTTTTCTGACGGTGACATTGCCGCTGATCCTGCCGGGGATCATTGCGGGCGCAGTGCTGGCCTTTGCCAAGGCGATGGGCGAGTTCGGGGCGACGATCACCTTTGTGTCGAACATACCCGGACAGACGCAGACCCTGCCATCGGCGATCTACACGTTTCTGCAGGTGCCGGGTGGCGATGCGCAGGCGTTCCGGCTGGTGTGGGTGTCGATCGCCGTTGCTATGGTTGCGCTGGCACTTGCCGAATGGCTGAGCCGCGCCGTGGCGCGCAGGATCGCCGGGACATGAGCCTTTCCGTTCAGATCAGGCACGCGTTTCCCGGCTTTTCGCTGGACGTGGATTTTGCCGCGCCGCAAGGGCTGACGGTGTTGTTTGGCAAATCGGGGTCGGGCAAGACGACAGTGGTCAATGCCGTTGCCGGTCTGCTTGACCCGGATCACGGGCGGATCGCGCTGGGCGATACCGTGTTGACGGACCGCGCCCTGGGGGTGTCGTTGCCGCCCCATCGGCGCAGGCTTGGCTACGTGTTTCAGGACGCGCGGCTGTTTCCGCATCTGACGGTGCAGCAAAATCTGACCTATGGGCAAAGGTTTGCGCCGCCGGGCGG
>JBATMT010000430.1:0-4532 GCA_049289975.1 Paracoccaceae bacterium
GGTGAGAGGCTGGACAACGACCCAAGCGGGTCTCGTTACGGCTGCTTCCTTCCGGACCTGACCGGGTTGGCGAGGCGCTTACCCGCGCCAACCTCTCGAGCGATCAAATAGTGCGGGCCTGTGAGAAATGCAAGCGTGAGGCTTTTCAGAATTGGACCTGACAGCGCAGAAAACCCGCTGCCGTGGTTCGCATCGGTTCGATCTGCAATGCCGTCTCTTGGGCGATGTGGTTTTCCGCGTTTGGTCCTGTGTCGAACCAAGCCGAGGTGCCGGGTCCTGGAGACAAGATCCTCCATCGCCGGGTGGCGCGTGGCGACAGGATACGCTGTTGTTCGATGTAGTTTTGCAAGATGTCGGAGATTCGTGTTTCTGAGGCATGGATCACGGGAGAGATATCCAGACCCGGAAACTGGCCACCTCCTGATGCGCGGAAGCTGTTGGTAGCAAGGACGAAGTGGGCGTTCGGGTCTACCGGTCGCCCCATGAACGATAGGTCGCGGACGCGTTCTGTCTGGGGGTCAACGAGGTGGCCGCGCCCGTCATAGCGCGACGGTACCAGCAGGTCGAACGCATAGCTGATCCCGTCTATAGCATCAAAGTTGAAAGCGGCGTGGTCAGCCTCGAACAGCGGTTGGTCGTTCACGCCTGGCGCAAGTTGGCAAAACTGCGCGGCGGATCGTTCGAGCCATTCCTTGAGGGTCGCGCCCGATACGAGCAGCGCGCGGATGGTGTTGGAAAAGACATAAAGGTCAGTGACGTGGTGGCGACGCAGATCGCCTTGCGGAATGTCGGTGTAAAACTGCGGACCGCTACGACTGCCAGACTTGAAGGGGCTGGCAGAGGACAGGATCGGCAAGCTGGCGTAGGGCGTGCCTTGCAACACCTGTTCGAGCCAATTGCGCTGGGCATCGCGTACCGCCTGCAATGCCGGGCAGTCGGTCAGACGGGCAAAATAGCTATGCAATGGCTTGTCAGTGGTACCGATCGGCTGCCTGATGTAGTCGAGCGCCGCATTGTGAGATGGCCGAACTGCTGCGGCAAGGGCAGGGTCATCTTCAACTTGAGCGATCAGTTCGCCGCCGTCCGTTCGGGTGGCTATTGGACGGGCGGCGGAGGAAAAGGAGGCCACCTTCCAACCAGTTGCGTCTTTTGCAAGATCGAGGTCGATGACGCCGAGGTGCGACCCCCAGAAACCCGGCATAACTGTGGGCTTGCCGCAGAGTGCACCGTTGACGTGATCAATTTCGGCGGACCCTGAGAAGTCAGGTCCAGGGAAAACACCGTGAACGTGGCCAGTGATCAGGGCATCAATTCCAGCGAGCGCTGCGAGCGGGACTGCTGCGTTTTCCATCCGATCATGAGCCACCGCAGGGCCAATTCCTGAATGGCACAGCGCGACGATCAAATCGACGCCTTCTGCCTTGAGGCGGGGTATCCAGACTTTTGCGCTTTCAAGAATGTCCTGAGTTTCCAGCTTGCCAGCCATATTGCGCGATTCCCAGACGTCAACTTGCGGTGGCAGGAAGGACAAAAGGCCAATGCGGATCTGAGCGGGCTGGCCATTGGTGCCAATCATTTCACGACTGATCACGGCGACAGGCGGTACAAAATGAGCACGGTCCGCTGGGGCGGCGTTCTTCATGTAGGAAATATTGGTGGAGATCACTGGAAAACTGGTTGCCGCGAGGGCGCGTTCGAGCTTGTTGAGGCTGATGCCGAACTCATGATTGCCGAGACCCGCAGCGTCATATCCAAGCACATTCATGGCCGCAATCACGGGATGGGTGGCTTGACTGGTGCTCGGAGTTATCTCGTCGGCGAGATCTCCAAACGGAAATCCATCGAGGAAGTCACCATTGTCGAGCAACACCGAATTCTGCTCTTCCAGACGGGCTTCGCGGATAAGCGATGCGGTACGGGTGAGACCGGCGCTGATCAGTGGGCGATCCCAAGCGTAGTCATGGGGCATCAACTGGGCGTGCAAGTCGGAGGTGGCGAGGATTCTCAAGCGAAACCTGTCAGTTACAGGACTATTTCGCTGTGTGGAAAGGTCGTTACTCTGGGTCACTGCTGACGGTACCTTGCGAACTGGCTACTGTTTTCACGTCCTGAAACTGCGAAGCCGGCAACACACGCCGACCAACGAGCTACAGTACGCACCTTTGTACAAACTCAATTTAATGATAGTTAACGGGCTTGCAACAAGTCTGGTGCAGCGACGCCCGATCGCTATTGTGCCGCCAGACAAGTTTTAACGGACTTCTGGAACAGCGATGGTCAAATTGAATGGTCCGAATCTGACCTTTGGTGGTGGTCAGCTAGATCGCGCGGCACATCTGCGCGGTAAGTCAGTTGAGATTGGCAGGATTGAAGGCATCGACAAAACGGGATTTGTGCCGTTCTGGCGGGGGCGTCCGTTGATGCAGGGCGATGCGCTAGGAGTGCTGGATATGGGCCACCCCTTTGCGCTTGCCGCAAAAGAGCTGCTGTTTCTGGGACGCGCCGATAAAACTGCATACTTTGCGGGTGATATCGGCATGTGGGAGCCTGATGCCAACGAACGGCCTGATGTTCAGGTTTTTTTCGACAATTCTATCCAACATCATCCGCAGGTTCGCGACGACCAAGGCTTTGCGGAGTTGCGTGCGGTGATGGCACGCCTGAGCGCGCTGGAAGCAGAAATCGCCGCGACTGCCAAGGCGCTTCTGTCATGGCACGAGACACATGGGTACTGCGCGAAATGTGGTGCGGCCAGTCGGGTTCATATGGGCGGGTGGCAGCGGGAATGTACGATATGCGGGACTTCGCATTTCCCGAGAACGGACCCAGTGGTTATCATGCTGGTGACGCGCGGCAACAATGTTCTTCTTGGGCGGTCGCCCGGATGGCCCGAGGCGATGTATTCGCTTCTTGCGGGTTTCATGGAGCCTGGCGAAACGCTGGAATCAGCCGTCCGGCGCGAAGTGTTAGAGGAGACAGGTGTGCGGGTGGGCAATGTGGGTTACGTAGCGACCCAGCCGTGGCCATTTCCTGCGTCCTTGATGATCGGCTGTTCGGCAGATGCGGAGTCTGAAGAGATCATTCTTGATCCGAATGAAATCGAAGATGCGCTTTGGCTGTCGCGCGAGGATCTGGCGGATGTGATGGCTGGTGTTCATCCCAAAATTCGGCAACCCAGACGGGGTGCGATTGCGCAGTATCTTATGTCGCGTTGGCTTGAAGATGCGCTGTAGGAACGAATGGCCGCTAGCCCGTGGGGTACGGGTATGAAGCTCTACAGTCAGTCAGATATAGATGCGGCCGCAACAGACGTCTTTGCGGTGCTGACTGATTTCGTACATTTCGAGAAAGTAGCACTTCGGCAAGGGGCCGACGTGGAGAGGACCGACCGGCTTCGGGGATATGGTGTGGGTTCGACGTGGAATGTGCATTTTCGCTACCGGGGCAAAGGCAGGCACCTGGCGGCCGAACTGACGGCATTGGAACCGCTAAGCGCCTTGAATTTCGAGGGCAAAAGCGGTGGGTTTGAGTTTTCAGTCAGCATGTCTCTGCTGCCGTTGGCGCCAAGGCTTACCCGGTTGAGCGTTGTTCTTGATGTCCGACCTCGCACCTTGGCGGCCCGGATAATCTTGCAGACCGCCAAGCTTGGTCGCGTCCGGTTTGAACAGCGCTTCTCCAGTCGGACCGAGGCTTTCGGGCGCTACCTGCAACGGAGACTTCGCTGAACGCCGGGTGGCAGGTTTGCCCGTAAATAGGGCGGTTGGCGCCTTCTGGCCGCCAGATGTTGTATGGGGCCATTGGGCGCTTGCTTTGTCCGCGAAGCACAGGCACGATCAGGGTATAAACCTTTGCCTGGGAGAGATTATTGGGCATCAGTGCCTTGACCCCGCCGCCGAACCCGGAAGATCTTCACGAGACGCTTCTGGAATTTGCCAACAATCGGCTTCTGATTGATCTGTGCGGCGAGTTTGACCGCAATCTTGCACAGATCGAGCACCAGTTGGGCATTCATATTCTCCGGCGAGGGAACCATCTGGCGCTGGTTGGCCCTGCGGGTGCGCGGGGGCAAGCTGCGGCAATTCTTCAGACGCTCTACGGTCGGCTAGAGACGGGGCGCGCGATAGATGCGGGCGAAGTGGATGCCGTCATTCGGTTAACTGGTGAAGCGGGTACTCCTGCGCCGGTCAGCCTTGATGAGCAACTCGAAATGTTTGCGCAGGGGCGAATTGAAATTCGGACCCGCAAAAAGCAAGTCGAGCCGCGGACCGAGGCGCAGAAAACCTATGTAAAGAATCTGTTCCAACATGAGTTGGCATTCGGGATTGGCCCGGCGGGCACTGGCAAGACCTATCTGGCGGTTGCTGTTGGCGTGACCATGCTGATCGGCGGGCATGTGGACCGCATCGTTCTTAGCCGACCGGCGGTGGAGGCGGGCGAACGGCTGGGGTTTTTGCCGGGCGACATGAAAGAAAAAGTCGATCCGTATATGCAGCCCCTTTACGATGCGTTGAACGATTTCTTGCCGTCAAAGC
>JBATMT010000431.1:0-9160 GCA_049289975.1 Paracoccaceae bacterium
TCACCGGGCTGTAGAAATGGCCCGCCGGAGCAAACAGCGGTGCTATGTCGTCCGAGTCATTCATCGTTTTGGCGACCTTTCGTGTGGGGGCGGCGGCTAGTCTATAGAACGATCACATAGTCTTTGCGCGTCGTCTCGATGACTTCCCACGTTCCCTTGAAGCCGGGTCGCAAGATGAAACTGTCACCGGGGCCAAGCGGATATTCCGCGCCTCCTTCATCGGTGATGATCGAACGCCCTTCCAGAATTCGGCAATACTCCCATTCGTCGTAGGAAATGCGCCACTTGCCCGGTGTCGATTGCCAGATGCCGCAATAGAGTCCGTCGCGTTCTTCAACGTTCCAGGTCGTGAACTCAGGATCGCCGGCCAACACTTTTTCGGCGGCGGGGCGGTCTGTTTCGGCGGTTGCGGCCTCTGGGGCAAGGCGAAAGAGCGGGGTCATACTGGAACTCTCAAGTCAGGTTGTGCCACCACACTAGTCTGCTCGGGCAGAGAGAGAAAAGAGGCTGACGTAGGTTTTTGCCGGGACTCAACCCACTGCATACTCATAGATGGCGTCGTGTGCTCGCCCTCTCAACAGGACTGGCTATTATGCTGCACCGCAGCTAATACTTTGCCATGCGACCTTTGGAGGAGGGCCGGACATGAGTGCGACTGTCGAGACGAAGCGTCTCTCGCCGCCTGACATCCGCGACCGCAAGGGCGGCACGCCGCTGGTGGTGCTGACTGCCTATACCACTCCCGTTGCACGGCTCGTCGACCCGCACTGCGACATCGCGTTGGTGGGCGACAGTGTAGGGATGGTGTTGCACGGCCTGCCCTCTACCCTGCAGGTCTCCATGGAAATGATGCTGATGCATGGCCAGTCCGTGGCACGTGGTCTGTCAAAAGCGATGATGGTCATCGACATGCCATTCGGAGCTTATGAGGAAGGGCGCGAGCAAGCCTTCCGCAATGCCTCCAGGTTGATGAGCCAGACCGGCGCTTCAGCGGTTAAGCTTGAAGGCGGCGAGCATATGGCCGAAACGATCCACTTCCTGACCCAGCGAGGCGTTCCGGTCATGGGCCACGTGGGCCTGACACCGCAAGCGGTCAATGTAATCGGCGGCTACCGGGTGCAAGGACGAGGTAATGACTCTGGCCGCATTCGCAATGATGCGGTGAGCGTGACAGAAGCCGGGGCGTTCTCGATTGTGCTAGAGAAGGTGCCGGACGTTCTGGCCAAGGAAATCACACGGTCGGTGGACATTCCCACGATCGGGATCGGCGCTTCGGCTGACTGCGATGGCCAGGTTCTGGTTGTCGACGACATGCTTGGCCTCTTCACTTCGTTCCGCCCAAAATTCGTCAAGCGCTATGCAGAACTGGGGCTTGAAGCAGACCGGGCAATTGCGGCCTATGCAGCCGAAGTGCGTTCTCGTACCTTCCCGGCACCCGAACATTTGTTCGGTGATGAAGCTCCAAAAAAGTAATGCGTTAACGAGAGTAGTGGTATGAGAACGATCCGCGATCTGGCCGCCTTGCGCGCCCGTGTCCGAGACTGGAAAGGCACAGGCGAGGTTGTCGGCGTGGTGCCGACAATGGGGGCGCTGCACCCCGGCCATCTAAGCTTGGTAGCCGCGGCAAGAGCGGCGTGTGATCGGGTTATCGTCACCCTTTTCGTCAACCCCAAGCAATTCAATAGCCCCGAAGATCTGGCGAAGTATCCGCGTACCGAAGAGACAGATGCAGCCATGTTGGCGCCGCACGGCGTAGACGTGCTGTTCGCGCCTGACGCCGCCACGATCTACCCGGCGGGCTTTGCCACGAAGGTCACCGTTGCTGCGCTCGCGGATGTCCTCTGTGGCGCGCATCGGCTCGGGCATTTCGATGGCGTTGCAACAGTTGTGCCGAAGCTTCTGCTCATGACGGGTGCCGACAACGCGTTCTTCGGCGAGAAAGACTGGCAACAGCTTCAGATCGTGCGACGTTTGGCGACGGACCTGAACATTCCGGTCAAGATCACCGGCTGTCCGACGATCCGCGAGGCAGACGGTCTGGCCATGTCTTCGCGCAATGCGCGCCTTTCGAAATCGGATCGGCAAAATGCTCCTGCCCTGCACCGGGCCATGCTTCAGGCCGCAAGGTCGTTTGCCGCAGGTGCCAATCAGGAAGTCACTCTTGAAACGGCGCGTGCCAGTATTCTCAAGAGCGGGTTTTCGGAAATCGAATACCTCGAGATTCGCGACGCCGCCAATCTTGGACCTGTGATAGTGCCGGGCCAACCGGCCCGGCTTTTTGCAGCGGCATGGATCAGCGGCGTGCGGCTGATCGACAATATTCCCGTGGCGCTGCCCTGACCTCAGACTGACCTGCTTATCCCGCCATCGACACGCAGATTCTGCCCGGTGATGTAGCCCGCTGCATCAGAAGCAAGAAAGCTGACCACGCCCGCGATTTCCTCGGTGCGGCCATAGCGGCCCATCGGGATGCGGCCTCTGAATTCTTCCTTTTCGGGGAGGCTGTCGATAAAGCCCGGCAGAATGTTGTTCATACGAATGTTTTCTGCCGCATAACGGTCTGAGAAAAGTTTGGTGAAAGCCGCAAGACCAGCGCGGAAGACGCCTGAAGTGGGAAAGGCCGGATCGGGCTCGAACGTCGCGAAGGTGGAAATGTTGATGATCACGCCTGACTTCTGCTGCTGCATCAACGGAGTCACCAATCGTGTGGGACGAACCGCCGAAAGGAAATAGACTTCCATACCACGATGCCAATCCTCGTCGCTGATGTCGAGCACCGACGCGCGCGGGCCGTGACCGGCGCTGTTGACCAGTACATCGACCCGGCCCCAACGGTCTGCGACCAGATCGACCAGCTGCTTCACATCGTCATTCGACTGGTTCGAGCCGGTGACGCCGATGCCTCCCAACTCTTTGGCAAGAGCCTCACCTTTGCCCGAAGACGACAGGATCGCCACGCGAAAACCGTCAGCCGCCAACCGACGCGCCGCCCCCGCCCCCATGCCGCTACCGCCGGCCGTGATGATTGCTACCTTGTCCATGTTCCACCTCCGATTTGCGCCAGTGGTGGCATGACCCTCGACCAGAGGCAATGAGAGATGCCTTGCATCCAGCAGCAGTTTGCGCAGGCTGAGGCAGGACATGGCAGTTGGGTATGACGACATGAAGCCGGGAAAGCTGAACCTGATCACGGACGTTGCCGGCCTGGAGGTCGGGAACGCCGGGGATCATCGTCTCAAGAGCGGGGTGACCGTGCTGACGGCTGAGCGGCCCTTCACGGCATCGGTGCAGGTGATGGGCGGCGCTCCTGGTACGCGGGAGACGGACCTGCTTTCGCCGGACCGACTTGTGCAGGAGGTTGACGCTCTGGTGCTGTCGGGCGGTTCGGCGTTCGGCCTAGATGCCTGCTCTGGCGTGTCAGACGGTCTGCGGGCCGCTGGTCGCGGATTTGCGGTTGGTGATCAGCGCGTGCCAATCGTTCCAGGCGCGATCCTGTTCGATCTGCTGAACGGTGGCGACAAGAAATGGGGCGAGAACCCGTACCGCATGCTTGGTCGGCAAGCGCTGGAAAACGCCGCGATAGAATTCGCTCTTGGGACCGAGGGTGCTGGGGTCGGCGCGTTGACCCGAGGGCTGAAGGGTGGTCTCGGCTCGGCGTCTGCTGTGCTGGCGGATGGAACGACCGTTGGGGCATTGGTTGCAGTCAATGCGCTTGGGTCTGCGGTGATCAATGATGGGCCGGATTTCTGGGCGGTGCCGTGGGAGTTGGGCGCCGAATTTGGCGGGCTGGGAAGGGGTGGGCAGTTCCGACCCGAATGGGAACCCGCACCGACGAAGTTGGCAGGCGAAGCGACAACCATCGCAATCGTTGCCACGGATGCACGGCTGACGCAGGCTCAGGCCAAGCGGATAGCGGTGGCTGCGCATGATGGGATGGCGCGGGCGCTGGTGCCGTCTCACACGCTCCTGGACGGTGATCTGGTTTTCGCGGTGTCTACAGGCGAGAAGCCGCTTGCTGATCCGATTGCCGACCAGTTCCTGTTGGGCCATGCCGCCGCCACCTGTCTGGCGCGCGCCATTGCCCGGGCGGTGTGGTTGGCGCGACCTGAACCCGGCGATGTGATGCCGACATGGCGGCAAAGGTTCGGACGTGGATAGGCTCTATCACGATCAGGAATTGGTGCAGTTCTATGACCATGACAACGTCTGGGGTGCGGATGATGGGTTTTGCCTGTCGCTGGCGGAAGGGCGCGCACGGATATTGGATCTTGGCTGCGGCACTGGGCGGTTGGCGACGGGATTGGCGCTTGCGGGCCATCGCGACGTGACCGGGGTTGATCCGGCGCGGTCGATGCTGGACGTGGCGTCGGCCAAGGCTGGTGGCGATCTGGTGAGCTGGATCGAGGCGGATGCGCGCGCGGTTCGGTTGGGCAAGCGGTTCGATCTGATCGTGATGACCGGACATGCGTTCCAGTGCTATCTTACTGATGCGGACCGAGCAGCGGGTTTGGCCACCATAGCGGCGCATCTGGAAGAAGATGGGGTATTTGTCTTTGACAGCCGCAATCCCGTGGCGCGGGAGTGGGAGGAATGGGTGCGTGAGTTGTCGCAGGAAACGCGCCAGCATCCGCGGCTTGGTCCGGTCACCGGCTGGAATGACGTGACTTGGGACGAAGCGCGGCAAGTGGCGGCATATGATACGTTCTACCAGATCGAGGAGAATGGGCGTCTTGTGCATGCCCGGTCGGAAATCGGGTTTGTCGGGCAGGAGCGTCTTCGGGGCTTGATCGAGGCAGCGGGGCTGTCTGTCACCCTCTGGATGGGGGATTGGCAGGGCGGCATGTTTGAAGCGACAAGTCGAGAGATCATCCCGATTGGTGGCCTCTTCGGAAGATGAACGGCGCGTGTATCGTTGCGATACATCTCATTTTATCAAATTGAATCAATAGCATGATTTTCCGCGTTAGCGGAATTTTAACTTTTGACTTCCGCAACGGCCAATCCTGGCGTGCTAGCCTGACGAGAGTGCGGGAGCCTCCGGCGGGGAGATTTGCCAGCAGAAAATGCGGGCAGGACGGTTTGCCCTGACCGTGGGCGGTGCGGCGGGATCAGATTTTCAGGACGGTCTGCATCAGCGAACTTTCAGCGCTTTCGAGCCCGTCGATGACGTTGAAATGGTGCAGATCCGGTTCGACCGTGACCGGGCAGGTCCAGGCGTTGCCGAGGCGGCGGGCCTGATCAAGGAAACTCGGCCGTTCAGCGCCGCCGACCCAGACATGGGCGCTGACGTTGGCGCGGCGGGCGTGCAGGGCCGGACTTTCGGCGCGCGCTTCGGACAGGTTCATCCCGAGGTCGTTGTTCATCGAATTTTCCAAGAGCGGGCGCAGATCGCTGAGAGGTGAAATAGGTACCACACGCTTGAGACGTGTCAGCACCATTGGTGCAAGTGCCATGTCTTCTTGCGCCATGCGTGCCGACAGATGGCCGCCCGCGGAATGGCCAGTCACCACCATTGGACCCTCGGTCTGGTCCGCTATTGCCGCAAGCGCGGTCGCTGTTTCCAATGTCATCGTTCCAATGCGCGCTTGCGGGGCCAGCGTGTAGGACAGCGTTGCGCAGGCCCAGCCCGCCTCGATTGCTCCCGCAGCAAGGTGCGAGAAATCACGCGGACCGAAGGCAAGCCAATAGCCGCCATGTATGAACACCACGATACCTTTCGGCGTTCCGGTCGGCATATAGAGGTCAAACCAGTTGCGCTCTCCGGGTCCGTAGGCCAGACCCAGACGCGCATTCTCGGCCATTCCTTCGCGAAAACCCGCAGCCTTCGCCGCCCAGCGTGGTGGAAAATCTTTTGCACCCGCTAAATATTTTGAATTGGCAAAAGCGTCATCAAAGCGCATATCTCTCTCCGAATTCCAGCGAGTCTGGATCTTTGACCTGTCCCACGCTTAACGCGCAGCCGGGACTTATCATAGGGAGACCCCACATGCTCGACTCCGTTACAGACCTGCGTTCGATTCTCAAAGACCCGTCGCTTCTTGTGAGCAGGGCCTATGTCGCCGGCGAATGGATCGACGCGGAAGATGGGAAGACCTTCGATGTCACGAACCCGGCCCGCGGCGATGTCATCTGCAAGGTGCCCGACCTGAGCCGCAAGGATGCGGCGCGTGCCATCGCGGCAGCCGACAAGGCGCGTCACGAATGGGCGGCCCGCACCGGCAAGGAACGTGCTGCCATTCTGCGCAAGTGGGCTGACCTGTGCATGGCCAACCAGGATGATCTGGGCGCCATCCTGACCGCCGAAATGGGCAAGCCGCTGGCTGAAGCCAAGGGCGAGATCGCCTATGGGGCAAGCTACATCGAATGGTTCGGCGAAGAGGCCAAGCGCATCTACGGTGAAACCATTCCGGGCCACCAGCGCGACAAGCGCATCACGGTCATCAAGCAACCGATCGGTGTTGCAGCCTCGATCACGCCGTGGAATTTTCCGAACGGAATGATTGCGCGCAAGGTCGCTCCTGCGCTGGCTGCGGGCTGTGGTTTTGTCGCCCGCCCCGCCGCTGAAACGCCGCTGTCCGCATTGGCTTTGGCCGTTCTGGCCGAGCGGGCTGGCGTACCGGCAGGTGTTTTTTCGGTTATCACATCGAAGCGGTCTTCCGAGATCGGCAAGGAGTTCTGCGAGAACCCGGCGATCCGCAAGCTGACCTTCACCGGCTCGACCGAAGTCGGCCGTATCCTGCTGCGTCAGGCGGCAGATCAGGTGCTGAAGTGCTCGATGGAGTTGGGCGGCAATGCTCCGTTCATCGTGTTCGATGACGCCGACCTCGACAAGGCCGTTGAAGGCGCGATGATTTCGAAGTTCCGCAACAATGGCCAGACCTGTGTCTGTGCGAACCGCATCTATGTGCAGGCGGGCGTCTATGATGCCTTTGCGGCGAAGCTCGCCGAGGCTGTGAAAAAGCTGAACATCGGTGACGGTCTGAAGGACGGTATCACCACAGGCCCGCTGATCAACCAAGACGCGGTCGAGAAGGTCGAAGAGCATATCGCAGACGTTCTGGCTGGTGGTGGCAAGGTTGTGACCGGCGGCAAGCGGCATTCTCTGGGCGGCACGTTCTTTGAGCCGACCGTGGTGACGGGTGTAACGCCGAACATGAAAGTCGCGACCGAGGAAACCTTTGGACCGCTGGCACCGCTTTTCAAGTTCGATACGGAAGAGGAAGTGATCCGCCGCGCCAACGATACGATCTTCGGTTTGGCGAGCTATTTCTACGCCCGCGACATTGGCCGGATCACCCGGGTTCAAGAAGCGCTGGAATATGGCATGGTCGGCGTGAATACTGGCCTGATCTCGACCGAGGTTGCACCGTTCGGTGGCGTCAAGCAATCGGGCCTTGGCCGCGAAGGGTCGCACCACGGCATCGAGGACTACATGGAACTGAAGTACATCTGCCTCAGCATCTGAGGGCGGTGACCAGAATGTTTGAAACGGGGGCTGCGGCCCCCGTTTTCTATTCAAGCGGCAGGCTGGCTGCCACGGACCAGCGTTTCGACCAGAGCGATGACTTCGGATTTCAATTGATCGCGGGGCGCGCCGGTAAACCGCGCCTGCGTTGACAGATGCACGACACCGTGGACGGCGGCGAACAGGGTCTTGGCGCGTATGACTCTGAGGTCTGTCGGCAGGTCAGGACGAAGCGCGGCAAGCGGTGCAACGATCTCGCGGATCAGCACTTCGTGCGCTTGCCGATACCAGTCAGGCCCATCCGAGCCGTCCGCCATGCGGTGGTTGAAGAGTGCCCTCCAGAGCGCAAGGTTATCGAGCGCGAAATCGACATAGACCGAGGCGAGGCCACACAGGACGGATCCGGGATCGCTCCACTCTGTCTTGCGAAGCCTGAGGGCGGCGCCGATGCGGTCGAGCGTACGCAGGTTTACCGCCATGATCAGGTGATCGATATCTGGAAAGGCGGTGTAAAGCGCGCCCAGAGCACAGCCCGCATTCTCTGTCACGTCGCGTGCCTTCAGGCCACCGAGCCCCTGCTCGACGATCAGCGTTTCGGCGGCGGTGATCAGCCGCTCCTGGAGGTCTTCGCGCTTCTTCTCGCGATTGTTGCTCATTTCGATCTACCTCGTTTCTGAACGCTGTTCAGATTTTTCTTGAACGACGTTCATAATTGGGTTACATCCAATTCATGAACAACGTTCATATAGGAGAACCCTGAAGTGTTCAACATGATCCGAACCCTCGTCCTTGGCCGTATCGCGGACAGCGCCGATGTTCTGGAAAGCAGCAATGCCCTGCCGATCCTGCGGCAGCAGTTGCGAGAAGCAGCCGACGGAGTGGCGAGTGGCCGCCGCGCCGTGGCCGTTGTGATGGCCTACGCCGAGCGTGAACGGAAGAACGCCGCACGGTTGCGCAGCCAGATCGGCGATATCGAAGCGCGCGCCATCGATGCGTTGACCAAAGGGCGCGAGGATCTGGCGACCGAAGCGGCGTCGACGATCGCGAACCTTGAAGCGGAATTGGCTGCGACCGAGAAAACCATCGTTGCCTATGACAGCGAAATAGCCGGAATGCGCCGCGTGCTGGCGGATGCCGAGGCTCGGCTGATGGAACTCCAGCGTGGTCAGCGGCTTGCGACCGCTACGGATCAGACCCAGAAGCTGCGAGCCAATGTGCCGCATGACACCTTGTCGCCACTGGCGCGGGCGGAGACCACTCTGTCGCGGCTTCAGGACCGGCAGGTGCAGGTTGAAGCAACGCGTGCAGCAATGAGTGAACTGTCGACTTCTGCAAACGCCGCGACGATGCGCGACAAGCTTGCGGCGGCGGGCTGCGGAGATGCGTTGCGCCCCGAAACCACGGCCGTTCTTGAACGTCTGCGAGCCAAAGCAGCCTGAATCCTTCGTGTCTAACGGGTTAGCGCAAGACAGAAACAAAGTGGCGCTGGCCTGCCCTCCCAACCAAAATCACATCTTGAAAGGATCACATCATGACGACTTTCTCTCCTTCGCGCGTCTCTTCGGTGTCGGCAATGTTCAACTACGTAAACTTCAGCGTAGCCGGATTGATGATGGCTGGTGGCATCTACTTCATGGATGCTACCTTTGCAGGAAAGGGCTTCTATGCCATGGCTGCGCTTATGCTTGTCAGCGC